>JBAVEE010000857.1:0-2033 GCA_049587575.1 Bradyrhizobium sp. | reverse complement strand
TTCGTCGACGAGGACGTGCAGAAGAACGCCCGGCTCGATGCGGTGGTGACGGTGGCCGATGCGAAATGGCTGAGCGACCGGCTGAAGGACGCCCCCGAAGCGAAGAATCAGATCGCGTTCGCCGATGTCATCGTGCTCAACAAGACCGACCTCGTCACCAAGGCCGAACTGGCCGAGGTCGAGGCGCGGATCAGGGCCATCAACCCCTACGCCAAACTGCACCGCACCGAGCGCTGCCAGGTCGCGCTGTCGGACGTCCTCGAGCGCGGCGCGTTCGACCTTGACCGTATTCTTGAACTGGAGCCGGAATTTCTCGACGCCGGCGACAGCCACGATCATCACGATCACGACCATCACCACCACGGTCATGACCACGATCACGGCCATGGCGGCCTGAAGCATTACCATGACGAGGACATGCAGTCGCTGTCGCTGCGATCGGACAAGCCGCTCGACGCCACCAAATTCATGCCTTGGTTGCAGAACCTGGTCGCCAGCGAGGGGCAGAAGATCCTGCGCTCGAAGGGAATCCTCTCCTTCAGCGACGACGACGACCGCTATGTCTTCCAGGGCGTGCACATGATGCTGGAAGGCGATCACCAGCGGGCCTGGAAGGACGGCGAGGTGCGCCAGAGCCGTCTCGTCTTCATCGGCCGCGAATTGCCCGAGCAGTCGATCCGCGAAGGTTTCGAAAGCTGCATCACCACATCATGACAGCGTTCGATCCCGGCGAATCCGCCTCCATCATTTCCGTCACCGATCAGGTGCGCACCGTGAAGATCGGCGCGCCCGTCACCTCCGTGCACTTTCTCGGGCCTCGCGCGGCCTTTGTCGGCGCTGAGGAAAATGTGTCGCTGGTGAGCGGGGAGGGAGAGATCTCCCGGGTGGCCGTTCATGCCGGCGGCATCCTGTGTTCAGCGTCCGACGGGGCCCGCATCGTCATGGGTGGCGATGACGGCAAGCTCGTCGCGCTCGACGCCAAGGGCGAGGTCGCGCTGCTGGCGACCGACCCAAAACGGCGCTGGATCGACAATGTCGCGCTGCATCCCGATGGCGCCGTGGCGTGGTCGGCCGGCAAGACGGCCTTTGTTCGCAGCGGCAAGGCCGAAGACAAATCGTTCGACGTGCCCTCGACGGTCGGGGGTCTGGCGTTTGCGCCGAAGGGCCTGCGGCTGGCGGTCGCGCATTATAACGGCGTGACGTTGTGGTTTCCCAACATGGTGGCGACGGCGGAAGTCCTGGAATGGGCGGGCTCGCATCTGGCCGTCACCTTCAGCCCGGACAACAAGTTCCTGGTGACGGCGATGCACGAGCCGGCGCTGCACGGCTGGCGGCTGGCCGACAACAGGCACATGCGCATGACCGGCTATCCCGGGCGGGTCCGGTCGATGTCGTGGAGCGTGGGCGGCAAGGCGCTGGCGACGTCGGGCGCCGACAGCGTGATCATGTGGCCGTTCGGCAGCAAGGACGGCCCGATGGGCAAGGAGCCCGCGATGCTGGCGCCTCTGTCGGCGCGCGTCACCACGGTCGCCTGCCATCCGAGGCAGGACATCCTCGCTGCGGGCTACAGCGACGGCACCATTCTGATGGTGCGGCTGGCGGATGGTGCGGAAATCCTGGTGCGCCGGAACGGTACCGCGCCGGTCGCGGCGCTGGCCTGGAACAGCAAGGGCACGCTGCTGGCGTTCGCCGCGGAGGACGGCGACGCAGGCTTGCTGCCCCTGTAGCAGTGGGGGTCGTTCCCGGGTTTTCCGGGGAACAATCCGATCCAGCGGCCGTTGGTTTCCGCGAACAAACCCGCGGGTAGAACACGATGTCCTCCGACAACAGAAAACGCGCCTTGGGGAGGGATGTTCTTCTCGCCTCGCTGTTGGTAACGGCGGGGCTTGTTTTATCCGGCGTTTCGCTGATGGAACTCGCGAAGCGCAACGTCGAGATGGCGCAGGCGACGCAACCCCTGCAATCCTCTCCTTCGGCCGCACCGAACGACGAGCCGGCCGAGTCAAAGCCGGGCGGCGTGCGTCCGACCACGC
>JBAVEE010000856.1:0-4799 GCA_049587575.1 Bradyrhizobium sp. | reverse complement strand
CACATGGACGGCGCGCGGCTATTGAACGCCTGCGTCGCCACCGGCACCACGGCGCGCGACATGGCGAAAGGCTGGGATTCCGCCTGGATCGATTTCTCGAAGGGACTGGGTGCGCCGATCGGCGCCGCCATCGCCGGCACGCGCGACTTCATCGACGAGGTCTGGCGCTGGAAGCAACGGCTGGGCGGATCGATGCGGCAGGCCGGTATTTGCGCGGCGGCCTGCACCTACGCGCTCGATCACCATGTCGACCGGCTGGCGGAGGACCACGCCAACGCCCGCGCGCTGGCGCGCGGGTTGGCGCAGATTGCCGGCATCGAGGTGCAGCACCCCGAAACCAACCTGGTTTTCTTCAGGCCTGACGGCGCCGGCGTCTCCGGCGATGACATGGTCAGCGCCTTGCGCAAGCGCGGCGTGCTGCTCGCCATGATGGACGGCCGGATCCGCGCCTGCACCCATCTCGATGTCACGGCCGGCATGATCGAAGAGACGGTCGGGCTGGTGCGGGAGATCGTGCGGGGGTCGTGAGGCAGTTACCTTTCCTCAACGATCAGCGGTGTCCGTCACAAGCCGCAACGTCGATGCCACCGCCACCGAGCAAGGACATGTTCGCGGCGTTGACGATGGCGTCAACGCGCAACGTCGTAATGTCGGCGACGACGAATCCAGCCGCGCCTTACCTGCGAACTGGCGCGAAACCAGGCTCAGGCGGCGGGCGCGCTGACCGTGACGCCCTTGTCGGCAAAGAGCTGCTGCAGTTCGCCGGCCTGAAACATCTCGCGGATGATGTCGCAGCCGCCGACGAATTCGCCCTTGACGTAGAGCTGGGGAATGGTCGGCCAGTTGGAATAGGTCTTGATGCCGTTACGCAAGTCGGCGGACTCAAGGACATTGAGCCCCTTGTAACCGACGCCGACGTGATCGAGAATTTGCACGACCTGGCCGGAGAAACCGCACTGCGGAAACTGCGGCGTTCCCTTCATGAACAGCACGACGTCGTTCGACTTCACTTCGTTTTCGATGAATTGTTCGATGCTCATATCCGATTCCTCTTGGGGCGCGCGCTCGCGCGTATGGCGCCCTCGTACACCTTCGGGCCACCAACCCGTCGCCCGTAATCACCATATATGTATCCCAAACCATTGTGCATCCAAAGCAAAATGGCGGGGGAGCTGGCATGCACGGGCCTGCCCGGCCTACCCCCGCGGCAAACCGCCCCCGGGCAACACCAACGCCAAGGCCTTGAGCCGCCTCCTGAACATGCCGTTGGGGAGGCTTTTTTCCCGGATGGGAACCCCTATCTAGAACAGGCTGTTCCTGGGGAACCCCGGCGCCAGACCAACGTTCTCTTCCGAACCGGAGACGACAGTGACGAATCCAGCATCCGCCGCGCTCGCCACCCCTTGTCCGTCATTATTTTCCGATTCGGGCAGCCCGGCCCAGAATTTGGCGGAAACGTTCCTTGCGGTGCGAAACGAAACCGAGCGCCGCGCCGGCCCGCTGACGGCCGAGGATCAGCTGATCCAGTCGATGCCGGATGCCAGCCCGGTGAAATGGCACCGCGCCCATACCACCTGGTTCTTCGAGCAATTCCTGCTCGGCGAACATTGCCGGGGATACAGGCCGTTTCACCCCGACTATGCCTTCCTGTTCAACTCCTACTATGTCAGCGCCGGCCCCCGGCATGCCCGTCACCAGCGCGGCCACCTGACCCGGCCCGGCGCCGATGAGATCACGGCCTACCGGGCGCATGTCGACGCGGCGGCCGTGAAGTTCTTTCATGAGGCCTCGGACGACACGCTGGCTGCGATCGCGCCATTGGTGGAAGTCGGCCTTCATCACGAGCAGCAGCATCAGGAATTGATGCTGACCGACATCCTGCACGCCTTCGCGCAGAATCCGATTCCGCCGGCCTACGATCCTTCATGGCGCTTCCCCGCTTCCACGCGAGCCGGCGACAAGTCTCGCGCCGGCGACGACTGGGTTGCCATCAACGAGGGCATCCACAGCATCGGGCATGCCGGCGAAACCTTCCATTTCGACAATGAAAAGCCCGTCCACCGCGCGCTGGTGGGTCCGGTCAGGCTGGCACGCAAACTCGTCACCAACGCCGAATGGCTCGCCTTCATGGCGGACGGCGGCTATTCGACGCCGACGCTCTGGCTGATGGACGGCTTTGCCGCCGTCAGCAACGAAGGATGGCAGGCGCCGGGCCACTGGCGCCGGATCGACGGCGAGTGGCAGGTCATGACGCTGGCGGGACTGCAGCCGGTCGATCCCACAAGTCCGGTCTGCCACGTCAGCTATTACGAGGCCGACGCGTTCGCGCGCTGGAGCGGCAAGCATTTGCCGACCGAAATGGAATGGGAAGTAGCCGCTCGTGCCGGGCATCTCAACGACGCCTTCGGGATCGTGTGGCAGTGGACCCGCAGCGCCTATGCTCCCTATCCCGGCTACCGGGCGATCGAAGGCGCGCTCGGCGAGTACAACGGCAAGTTCATGGTCAACCAGCTGGTGCTGCGCGGCTCTTCGCTTGCAACCCCAATCGGACATAGCCGGATCACCTATCGCAATTTCTTCTATCCCCATCATCGCTGGCAATTCACGGGGCTACGCCTCGCCGACTACGCCGGCTGATTCTTTCGAATTCAAACCGCGCCGGAAAGCGCGCTTCCGGAGACTGTCATGAACGTGCATGCCCCCGCTTTGGCCAAAGCGCATGATTTCGACGAGCCGACCGCGGTATTTGCCCGCGACGTGATCGACGATCTGTCGCAGCACCCGAAACGGCTGTCGCCAAAATATTTCTACGACGCCACGGGCTCGGAGTTGTTCGAGCAAATCACGCTGTTGCCGGAATATTATCCGACCCGCACCGAACTGACGATCCTGCGCGACCGCAGCCGCGCGATATCGGCCATCGTCCCCGAGGGCGCGGCCCTGGTGGAATTCGGCGCGGGCGCCACCACCAAGGTGCGGCTGCTGTTGAACGAATGCTCGCTCGGCGCCTACGTTCCCGTGGACATTTCCGGCGACTTCCTGACGGCGCAGGCCGATGCCTTGCGCGCGGATTTCCCCGGGCTCGATGTTCATCCGGTCACGGCGGATTTCACCGCGCCGTTCGCATTGCCGGAGGCCATCAGCGCGATGCCGAAGGTCGGCTTCTTCCCGGGGTCCACGCTCGGCAATTTCGAACCGCATGAAGCCTGCGCCTTCCTGCGCAGCGCCCGCGGCATTCTGGGGAACGGCGCGCGGATGGTGATCGGCGTCGATCTCGAGAAAGACGAGCGCGTGCTGTACGACGCCTATAACGATGCCGCGGGCGTCACCGCGCGCTTCAATCTCAATGTGCTCCACCGCATCAACCGCGAGTTGGGTGGTAATTTCGACACCAGCGCGTTCACCCATCGTGCCATCTACAACCGCGATCGCCACCGCATCGAAATGCATCTGATCAGCAAGAAGGCGCTGACCGCGCGGGTGCTGGGCAGGAATTTTTCATTCCGCCCCGGCGAAAGCATCCACACCGAGAGCAGCTACAAATACAGTCTTGAACGCTTTACCGCGCTTGCCAGAGGTTCGGGCTGGACGCCGCTGGAATCGTGGACCGACGCGGAGCGCATGTTTTCGGTTCACGCGCTGGTGGCCTCGGAGTGAGTTTCGGCCGTACCGGATTTGAGCGAGATCGACTCCCAGCCAGCGACCACGATCAGGATCGCTGACGTCAGTGACGACAGCAGCAGCGGCGAGAGACCGCTCGCGAACCAGCTCAACAGGCCGAGCAGGACGATGCCGGCGACATGCGACAGTTGAAACCAGCCGCGAATGGCGTGCTTGAACAGGATCGTTCCGATCAGAAACAGCAATGGCCCGCCGATCGCGCTCAGCACCGTCCTTGGACCGGAATGGCCGCCGGGATGCTGCAGCACGAGTTCATCGGCCACCGCCGAGAGAATGATGCCTGCCACGATCGGCAGATGCAGGTAGGTGTAGGCGAGCCGCGCCAGCCGCCCGGGCTCGCTGGAATTTGAAATCAGCTCGGACCCCGCCTCGGCCCCCTTGTGGAAATAGATCCACCACATCGCCAGCGCGCCGATAAAGGCCGACAGGAAGGCCGCGACGATTTCGGCGGTCCAGGCCAGATCGGCGAACGTCGCACCGGTGACGACAATGGATTCCCCGAGCGCGATGATGATGAACCCGGCGCAGCGCTCGGCCATATGGCCGCCCTCGACGTACCAGTCCGCCATCGAGGACGCGCCGTATTTCGGTATCCAGAACCGCGCCGCGGGCGAGATGTATTCGATCGCAAGCGCCAGCGCCCAAAGCGCCAGCCGGGACTGACCCTGCGCAAGACCGCCCCCGATCCAGAACACGGCGGATACCGAAAGCCATGCCGTGATACGGACCGCGTTCATGCGCGCCAGTGAATTGGGCGGTGTCGATGCCCACAGGAAAACCGTCTTGCCCACCTGCATCGCGGCATAGGCGATCGCGAACCACAATCCCCGCGATTCAAAGGCCTTCGGAATCGACGTGGACAGCACCAGCCCGCCCAGCATCAGCGAGAACAGCAGGAGGCGAACCGGCGTCTGTTCGGGATTGAGCCAGTTGGTGATCCAGGAAGTATAGACCCACACCCACCAGACGGCCAGCAGCAGCAAGCCGGTCTGCAACGCCCCGAGCGGGGTGAAGCGGCCAAGCAACGTGTGCGATATCTGCGTGACCGCGAAAACAAACACCAGATCGAACAGCAGCTCGGCATAGGTAACGCGGCTATGCTGTTTCGGCAGGATGGG
>JBAVEE010000855.1:0-14738 GCA_049587575.1 Bradyrhizobium sp. | reverse complement strand
TCGGCGTTGAAGAAACCTGCCGCATCGGTGCCGTCGTCGGGCCGGCCGTGCTGGGAAACCACCGAGACGACCTCCGGCCGGCTGGCTATCAGTTTGCGCATCTCGTTGACGTAGGAATTGCCTTCCTGGAGCGAGATCGTCGGCGGCAACGTCGCGCGGATCCACAGATTGCCTTCCTCCAGTTTCGGCAGGAATTCCAGACCGAGCAGATGCACGGCGACGACCGTCATGATCACAAGCGCCGCTCCGCACAGCAGCACAATTCGGCGGTTGGCGAGCGATCGCGCCAGCACCGGCATGTAAAGCCGGTGGAGGAACCGCATGATCAGCGTTTCGGTTTCATCGACATCGGCCGGCAGGATGATGGCGCACAGCGCTGGAGTGACGGTGAAGGTGGCCAGCAATCCGCCCGCCAGCGCATACGCATAGGTACGCGCCATCGGGCTGAAAATGTTTCCTTCGACGCCGCTCAGGGTGAACAGCGGCAGGAACGCCGCAATGATGATCGCAGCGGCGAAGAAGATCGACCGGGACACGTCAGCCGCGGCAGTGAGAATGGCGTGCTGCTTCATGTCCATGATGATCTTGGCCGAACTCGCGGCCTGCTCGCTCTCCGACATGTTGGTATGCGCCAGCCGCCGGAAGATCGCTTCGACCATGATCACCGTAGCATCGACGATCAGGCCGAAATCGATCGCGCCGACGGATAGCAGATTGGCGGATTCTCCGCGCAGCACCAGGATGCTAACCGCGAAGAACAGCGCGAACGGGATCGTCGCGCCCACGATGACGGCGCTGCGCAGATCGCCGAGGAACAGCCACTGCAGGACGACGATCAGCACGATGCCGAGCACCATGTTTTCCAGCACGGTTTTCGTCGTCGTCTCGATCAGGTCCTTTCGATCGTAAATCCGCTCGATCCGCACCCCGGGCGGCAGAATGGTGGAATTGTTGATGGTCGCAACAAGTTCCTCGACCTTGGTAATGGTCGGAGAACTTTGCTCCCCACGCCGCATCAGGACGATACCCTGGACGATATCGTCGTCCTGGTCCTCGCCGGCAATTCCGAGCCGCGGCTGCTCGCCGACCGTGACGGTGGCAACGTCCTTGACGAGCACCGCGGTTCCGGCATTCGAGGAAATCATGGTATTGGCGAGACTATCGATGGAGCGGATCAGGCCGACGCCGCGCACCACCGCCGACTGCGAACCGATGTTGACGGTGTTGCCGCCGACGTTGATGTTCGAATTGCTCACGGCCTGCAACAGCTGCGGCAGCGTCAGCCCGTTCGCCACCAGCTTGTTGAAATCGACCTGAAGCTCGTAGGTCTTTGTCCGGCCGCCCCAGCTCGTGACGTCGATAACGCCGGGCACGACCTTGAACCGGCGCACCAGGACCCAGTCCTGCAACGTCTTGAGATCGAGCACCGAATAATTGGGGGGGCCGACAAGGCGATAACGATAGATTTCGCCGATCGGACTGAGCGGGGAAATCTGCGGCTGGACATTGTTCAACAAGGGCGCAAGCTGGGACAGCCGGTTCAACACCTGCTGCAGCGCCTGATCGTAGGTGTAGTCGAACGAGAACTGCAGTTTGACGTCAGACAGGCCGTACAGCGAAATCGTTCGAATCACTTTCAGATTTTTTATGCCGGCGACCTGCGTCTCCAGCGGAATCGTGATGTAGCGCTCGATTTCCTCGGCCGACAGCCCCGGGCTCTGGGTGACGATATCGACCATCGGAGGCGTCGGATCGGGATAGGCCTCGATGTTCAATTCCTGAAATGCGACCAGTCCGCCGATGATAATGACTGCGAACAGCCCTACCATCAGGAACCGGCGACTAACAGCGAAGGCAACGAGACGGTCCATTCGATCCGGATTTGGTCAAGAGATGCGTTGAGACGGATTAGGTGCCGGAGGCCGCCCGATCGATGAACAGACTGCCCCTGGTGACGATTTTTTCTCCGGCCTTCAGGTTGGTCCGAACCTCGACCAGATCGCCGTTCGTCAAGCCGGTCTGGATGTTGCGAAGCTCGATCGATTTGTCGTCGTGAGCGACCCACAGCCGCACGTGCTCGCCTTCGTAGATCAGCGCTTGTTTCGGCACCCCGACCGAGGGGACATCTCCGCCGGAATAGATCGTCACATTGGCGAACATCTCGGGCTTGAACAGGCCGTCCTTGTTGTCGATGGTCGCGCGGACCAGCAGCCGGCGGGTCGCCGGATCGATCGCGGCCGCGACATAGTCGATGCGCGCCTTGAACTGGCTGCCCGGCATGGCGAGCAGCGAGAACGTCAGCTCCTGGCCGACGGCCACGCCGGACGCTTCGGTCTCCCGCACAAAGGCCAGCAGCCAGACCGTCGAGAGATCGCCGATCACGAATACCGGATCGCTCGCGCCGCTGCTGATGAACTGACCGGGGCCGACCTTGCGCTGGACGACCGTCCCTTCGATCGGGGAATAGATCGGGGTATCGGCGGTGATTTGCCGGGTTTCCTGAAATTTCGAGATCTGTTCTTCCGAGCGACCGAGGATTCGCAGCCGGTTGTGAGCCGCTTCCAGCGCCGTCTCGGCCGAGCGCACGTCATTCTGCGCCGTCGTCAAATCGCTCTGCGACTGCTGCCAGTCCTTGAGCGGAACCGCCTTGCCGAGGTAGAGATCGTTGGCCCGCTTTTCGACAATTTGCGCCAGATTGAGCTTGGAGCGTGCGCTGTTCAAAGCGCTCAGGGCTGCGACGAAGTCGTTCAGTCCCTGCACGGTATCGGCGGCCTCGACGATAAACAGCGGCTGCCCGCGCGCCACCTTGTCGCTTGGTTTTACCAGAAGCTTGGCCACGCGGCCCGCGAAGGGCGAGAATATCGGCGTCGAACTGTCTTCGTTGACCGCGATCTTGCCTTCGGTAGCGTGCTCGGCCCGAAACACGTGCTCGGTGACCGGCTCAACGGTAAGGCTGGCCCACTCCGCTGCGCTCGGCACGTAGCGCGGAAGCTCGGCTTTGACGTGAGCTGGGGTTGCGGATTTTGCGTGCGGAATCAGCATCCGCGTGGCGCCAAACACGCCCAGGCCGAACACTGCGGCCAGCGCGAGCGCGACGGCCAGCCGGCGCGATATCCGATTGGTCGCGGCTGTCATATCGAGTTTGCGCCCATTGACCTAAACGACCTCGTTTGCCTCGTGGAGACATGCCGGTGTCAATTCCCTGATTCTCGACCGGACCCCGCCAAAATCAGCGATTTTGCCTCACCATAGTACCGTATTGGTCCAAACCATGTCGACCGCTGCGACGCGAACTGCACAGCGGCTTTTGTTGCGTTACAGCACCGCGATTACACCAACCTTACGTGCTTCTCCCGCAAGAAAAGAAATAGTCCGAATCTGGAAAGAACCTGCGGATTAGCGCAGATATTCTTCAGCGGCCCCGGCCTCGGCAAGCGAAAGCGATCCTTCTCTTCCGGGATGAGATGACACGCCCGCCTATCCCGCATTCCTGCGGCGTGGTCGGCACGTGACGCCTTGGGGGCAACGCAAACCTGGGGATTCGCGAGAAGGCCGCCTTGCGGCGCATGGGCCGGCGGCGAACGGCTCCTTGACCGGCAAAATAGCGGAGGCGTCGAACGCCGCTTCAGGGATTTTCAAACGGCATGAACTTGACCGGCCGGAAAAGTCTCGCGGCCCTGCGGTCGGTCAGGGTGGTCCCCTTCACTCCGCGGCGGTGCGCATCTCGATGCGTTCGGCCTTGACCGCGCAGAACTTGAACTCGGGAATTTTCCCGAACGGATCGAGCGCCGGGTTGGTCAGCAGGTTGGCCGCGGCTTCCGCGTAGCAGAACGGCATGAACACCATATTCTCCGGCACGTCGCGGTCGGAGCGCACCTTGATTTCGACGGCGCCGCGCCGCGTTTCCAGCCGGATAAAATCGCCCGGGCGTACGCCCATCCGCCGCATGTCCTTTGGCGACATGAAGGCCACCGCCTCCGGCTCGATCTGGTCGAGCACATGCGAGCGCCGCGTCATCGAGCCGGTGTGCCAGTGTTCGAGCACACGGCCGGTCGACAGCACCATCGGATATTCGTCGTCCGGCAGTTCGTCGGGCGGCAGCACATGCGCCGGCACGATCTTGCCCCGGCCGCTCTCGGTCGGGAAACCCGTGGTGAAGATGATCTCGTTGCCGGGCTTGTCGGGATCGTCGACCGGATAGGTCACAGCGCCCTCGCGCACCAGCCGTTCCCAGGTGATGTTCTTCAGCGAAGGCATCACTTCGGTCATTTCGGTGAACACGTCGGCCGGCCCGCTGTAATTCCAGGGCAGTCCCATGCGCTTGGCGATCTCCTGGATGATCCACAGATCCTGCCGCGCATCGCCGGGCGGCTTGATCACCTCGCGCGCGAGCTGCACACGACGGTCGGTGTTGGTGAAGGTGCCGGACTTTTCAGCGAATGCCGAAGCCGGCAGGATGACGTCGGCATGGAACGCGGTCTCGGTGACGAACAGATCCTGCACCACCAGATGGTCGAGTTTTGCGAGCGCGCCGCGGGCATGCTGCAGGTCGGGATCCGACATCGCCGGGTTCTCGCCCTCGATATACATGCCCGTGATCTCGCCGGCATGAATCGCGTTGATGATCTCGACCACGGTGAGACCGCGAACCGGATCGAGATCCTGATGCCAGAGCTTTTCAAAAGGCTCGCGCAGATCGGTGCGCCCGACCGGCTGGTAGTCCGGCAGGAACATGGGGATCAGGCCGGCGTCGGAGGCGCCCTGCACGTTGTTCTGGCCGCGCAGCGGATGCAAGCCCGTGCCGGGACGGCCGACCTGGCCGGTGATCAGCGCGAGCGCGATCAGGCAGCGCGCGTTGTCGGTGCCGTGCACATGCTGGCTGATGCCCATGCCCCAGAAGATGATCGAGGCCTTGGCGCGGGCATACATCCGCGCCACTTCGCGCAAGGTCTCGGCCGGGATGCCGCAGATCGGCGCCATCTTCTCCGGCGTGAACTCCTTGATCCTGGCCTTCAGGTCGTCATAGCCCTCGGTATAGCCGGCGATGTACTGCTCGTCGGTGAGACCCTCGGTGATGATGGTGTTGATCATCGCATTGAGCATCGCGACGTCGCTGCCCGGCTTGAACGCCAGGTGCTTGTAGGCATGGCGCGACAGCGTCTGCCGCCGCGGGTCCATCACGATCAGCCTGGCGCCGCGTTTCGCCGCGTTCTTGATGTAGGTCGCTGCGACCGGATGGTTGACCGTCGGATTGGCGCCGATCACGATGATCACTTCGGCGTCCATCGCGGCCGAAAACGGCGCCGATACCGCGCCCGAGGCCAGACCTTCAAACAAAGCCGCCACCGAAGAGGCATGGCACAGGCGCGTGCAGTGATCGACGTTGTTGGAGCCGAAGCCGGTGCGCACCAGCTTCTGGAACAGATAGGCTTCCTCGTTCGAGCCTTTTGCGGAGCCAAAACCGGCAAGCGCCTTGACGCCCTTTTCGTCGCGGATCTTGACGAGGCCGCGTGCGGCGATGTCGAGCGCCTCTTCCCACGATGCTTCGCGGAAATGCGTAAACGGATTGGCCGGATCGACCTGGTCGTTGGCGTCCTTCTTCGCGTTCGGCAACCGCACCAGCGGCTTTGTCAGGCGATGCGGGTGGTGGATGTAGTCGAAGCCGAAGCGACCCTTGACGCAGAGCCGGTTGTGATTGGCCGGGCCGTCGCGGCCTTCCGCGTAGATCACCTTCTCGTCCTTGACCTGATAGGTGACCTGGCAGCCGACGCCGCAGAACGGGCAGAGCGAATCCACCTTCCTGTCGGCATAGGTGACGCGGGTCTGGTTCTCGTCCAGCATCACCGACGGCATCAGCGCGCCGGTCGGGCAGGCCTGCACGCATTCACCGCAGGCGACGCAGGTCGATTCACCCATCGGATCGTCGAAATCGAACACGACCTTGGAATCGTGATTGCGATAGGCCATGCCGATGACGTCGTTGACCTGAACCTCGCGGCAGGCCCGCACGCAGAGGCCGCACTGGATGCAGGAATCCAGATTGACGCGCATCGCAGGATGGCTGGCGTCGCCCTGCCAGCGCTCGGCGGCGGGGAAGCGGCTCTCGGTCACCTCGACCTTCTCGGCCCAGTGCCAGAATTTTGAATCGGGATCGTGGGAAGTCTCCCGCGCCGGCTGGTCGGCGACCAGAAGTTCCATCACCATTTTCTGCGCCGCGACCGCGCGGGTGCTCGCCGATTTCACCTTCATGCCGACGCTCGGCGTCCGCTTGCAGGAAGCCGCCAGAACGCGTTCGCCCTCGATCTCCACCATGCAGGCGCGGCAATTGCCGTCGGGCCGATAGTCCGGTTCGGGCGAATAGCACAGATGCGGAATTTCGCGACCCTGGCGCTTTGCCACCTGCCAGATGGTCTCGCCCGCACCGGCCTCTACTTGTTTGCCGTCGAGCTCAAACTGGATCTTGGTCATTCCGCGGCCTCTTTCGGCAGAAATTCATCCGGGAAATATTTAATGACTGACGTCAGCGGATTCGAGGCCGCCTGGCCGAGACCGCAGATCGAGGCGTCGCGCATCGCCTGGCTCAATTCCTCGAGCAGTTCCCGGTTCCAGACCGGTCGCTCCATCAGCAGCGCCGCCTTCTGGGTGCCGACGCGGCACGGCGTGCACTGGCCGCAGCTCTCATCCTCGAAGAACCGCATCAGGTTCAGCGCCGCACCTTTCACGCTGTCCTGCCCGGACAGGATGATGACAGCGGCCGAACCGATGAAGCAGCCGTATTTCTCCAGCGTGCCGAAATCGAGCGGAATATTGTCCATCGATGCCGGCAGGATGCCCCCCGACGCGCCGCCCGGCAGATAGGCGTGGAATTTGTGGCCTTCCGCCATGCCGCCGCAGAACTCGTCGATCAGTTCGCGCACCGTGATGCCCGCCGGCGCCAGCTTCATGCCGGGATTTTTGACCCGTCCCGACACCGAATAGCTGCGCAGGCCGTGGCGTTCGTTGCGGCCATGGCTCTTCCACCAGTCCGCGCCCTTCTCCACGATGTCGCGCACCCACCACAGCGTCTCGATATTATTGATCAGCGTCGGCAATCCGAACAGCCCGACCTGGAACGGGTACGGCGGCTTGTGCCGCGGCAATCCACGCTTGCCTTCGATGCTTTCCAATAGCGAGGATTCCTCGCCGCAGATATAGGCGCCGGCGCCGCGCCGCATATGCAGCGCGGGACCGCCGGGCGGCAGCTTCGCGATCTCGCGCTCGAGGATTTCGCGCGAGGCCGGATATTCGTCGCGGATATAGATGTAGACGTCGGGCGCCTCGACGACATGCGCGCCGATCAGCATGCCCTCGAGAAAACGATGCGGATCGGTCTCGAGATAATAACGGTCCTTGAACGTTCCGGGCTCGCCCTCGTCGCCATTGACGGCCATCAGCCGGGGGCCGGGCTCGCCGAGCACCGCGCGCCATTTGCGTCCGGTCGGAAAGCCCGCGCCGCCCAGACCACGCAAGGACGCGTCGTCGAGCGACTTCAGCAGATCTTCCTTGTTGAGTTCGCCAGAACGCAGGCGGTTCAGCAGCGTGTAGCCGCCACCGGCGACATAGGCGTCGTAATCGACATAGCCCCCCGGATGCGCGTGGGTGTCGCCGCTCTTTGCCGCCGCGAGCACGCTTGCGACGCTGGCGTGGTCGACGAAGTGATGGCCGACCTCGGCCGCGGGCGCGGTGTCGCAGCGGCCGACGCAGGGCGCGCGCACTACGCGAATGCCTGGACCCGCGGTATTCTGCAATTCATGCAGCAGTTTTTCCGCACCCAGCATCGCGCAAGTGAGCGAGTCGCAGACCCGAATGGTCAAGGGCGCGATATCCCGCTCGCCCTCCTTCACCACATCGAAATGGGCGTAGAACGTCGCGGTCTCGAACACTTCCGCGAACGAAAGCTTCATCTCGTCGGCAAGTGCTGCGAGATGGGCGGCGGAAATCTGATGATATTTGTCCTGAATGAGGTGCAGATGCTCGATCAGGAGATCGCGCCGCCGCGGCCGGTCGCCGAGCAGGAGTTCGATCTCATGCGCGGCCGTCGGATCGATCTGGCGTCCCTTGGGGGTCGATTTCGCCCGTTTGCGTCCCTCGCCGGGATGTTCGAACGGGCGGACTTTTTGCGCGTCATGGCTCATCGAAACGCCCCGTTCCTGGCTACCTTCGAGGGATAAAGCCTAATCCGTGGCATGCCAGATGCCAAGCGCAATTATACGGCCAACAAGCAACTAAGGGGCACGCAGCCCTCGCTGTCACGCCCCTTTGTTGGTCGCTGTCGGCAAGCGCTGGCTCAAGTCTTGTCCATGCAGCCCTCGATATAGAACCAGCGGTCGTCGCCGACCAGTCCCTTGGCCTTCACCTCTTTGCGACAAGCCTTCAGCTTGCCCTTGTTCGCACTCCACTTGGCCTTCATGTCCCGCAGCTTCTCGGCCGTCAGCTTCATTCGGGAAGGCTTTGCAGCGGCTGGAGCCTGGCTGGCCGCTGGCGCCGGGGGCGTCGTCTGGGCCGCAGCGGTATCAAGGCTGCCTGCGACGAGCAGCACGGCGACGGGAAAGGCAATGATGCGAAGCATGGGAATCCCCTCAGGTCATTTCTGTGATTGA
Organism: Bradyrhizobium sp.; assembly: GCA_049587575.1. Classification (GTDB taxonomy): domain Bacteria; phylum Pseudomonadota; class Alphaproteobacteria; order Rhizobiales; family Xanthobacteraceae; genus Bradyrhizobium. The sequence continues at coordinate 6,099 of JBAVEE010000855.1, read as the reverse complement.
TTGCAGAGGCAAATGCGCGGGACGCAATCCGTTAGCGTCCCGCGATGATGGCGCGGCGATCAGAAGATCTTCATCGCGCTTTCCAGTGTCTTCCATACGCCCCAGGCGAGCGGGACGCCGACGAAGGCCCAGAACAACGCGGCCCTTGCATCGAAGCCACCCTTGCCGATGCCGAACGAGCCGGTCTGTGCCGCGCCCGCGCCCTTCGCGCTGGCCGCCTGCAGCTTGGCGACCTCTTCCGGGCTCATGTTCCATTTCGGATTGACCGGCTTGACCAGGTAGTTGCAGATGATGCCGGCCACCAGCATGGCGCACAGGATGTACATGGTGGTGTTATAGAGGTGGTCGCGTGGAACGCCTGCCGCGAGTTGGAACTCGCGGATGTAGTTCACCACGACCGGGCCGATGATGCCGGCGGTCGACCACGCTGTCAGGAGCCGCCCGTGAATGGCGCCCACGAACTGCGTCCCGAACACGTCGGCGAGATAGGCCGGCACGGTGGAGAAGCCGCCGCCGTACATCGACAGGATGATGCAGAAGGCGGAGACGAACAGCAGTTTCGAACCCATATCTGCGAACGTCGGCGCCAGCGCGTAGAGCGCGATGCCCAGAATGAAGAACGTATAGTACGTGTTCTTGCGGCCGATATAGTCCGACAGCGACGCCCAGAAGAAACGGCCACCGATGTTGAACAGCGACAGCATGCCGGCAAAGCCGGCCGCGATCCCCGCGATCGCAGTTCTCTGCTCAACCGAAAGCGCGCCGAAGTTCAGGTTGGGCATTCCGATCAGCTTGCCGGCGAAAATTTCCTGCAACATCGGAGAGGCCATCCCGATCACGCCGATGCCGGCCGACACATTCAACGTCAGCACCCACCAGATCAGCCAGAATTGCGGCGTCTTGTGCGCGTTGTCGAGGTGGACGTGATGCTCCGAGATCATCGACTTCTTCTCGCTCGGCGGCGTCCAGCCGTCAGGCTGCCAGCCGGCAGGCGTCACCCGATAGGCAAAGGCGCCGATCGTCATGAAAACGAAGTAGATCACGCCCATCACAACAAACGTTTTCCAGACGCCGACATCGGTCGGCGTCTTGAAGTAGTTGATCAGGATGTTAGCCAGCGGCGCGCCGATCATGGCGCCGCCGCCGAACCCCATGATGGCCATGCCGGTCGCCATGCCGCGACGGTCGGGAAACCATTTGATCAGCGTCGACACCGGGGAAATGTAGCCGAGACCGAGACCGATGCCGCCGATCACGCCGGCTCCCAGCCACATGATCCAGAGCTGGTGCACGTAAATGCCGAAGGCGCCGATGATCAGGCCGCCGCCCCAGCACAGCGCCGCAACGAAGCCAGCCTTGCGCGGTCCGGCCCGTTCGAGCCAGCCGCCCCAGATCGCGGCGGAGACACCCAACGCGACGAAGAACAGCGTGAACATCCAGCCCATGCTCGCCACCTTCCAGTCGCAGGTGGTGGTGAACAGCTCATGCCATAACGAAATGTCCGGGCAGGTCTTCGGCGCCGTCAGGCCGATCGCGCGCGACAGCGGCAGCCAGAACACGCTGAATCCATAGGCCATGCCGATGCACAGATGAATGCAAAGCGCGGCCGGCGGCACCAGCCAGCGATTGAAGCCTGCCTTTGCGACCGTGTGCTCGCGATCGAGAATTCCCGTCCCACCGCCGGACATCGTCCCAGCGCCGCTAATTGTCGTCATCAGATCCTCCCCCTACAGCCACCCTTGCCGGGCATGTCTGTCGTCCACGTTTCCTCTATACCCTAAAATTCTCAAATACCCGTATTGCTGCTCCGAACAACCCCTGGGTGCGCACTGTCGATGGCACACCCCATGCCCGCGACCGGCACCCGCTGATGCAGGAGGTCCGATACCCCTAGCCCGACGCGCGACCCCGAGCTGCGAGACCGCTCGCGAAGACGGCGAATTGGGGCAGAAGCCCGGGCTTATGTCGATAGGCAAAAGGTAGCGATAGTGACCGCTGGGGCGGTTCCGGATGCGGAAGGATGCGTCTAAATGTCCCGATTTCACCTCAACCCAGCAGGCGGCACGCCATTCGCATTCCCAATAGAACCATTTGCTTTTTCAATCACGAACACAATGCGAAGTTCCCCGCGTTCGCTGATCTCGACCTTGTCGCCGGTCTCCTGGATCAGGTTGGGGATGTCGATCACCGACAGCGGATCGGTGCAATGAACCTCCAGAAGGTCGCCCGGCAACAGCGCCTTCAGCGCCTTGCGGGTCTTCAAGGCCGGCAACGGGCATTTGAGGCCGGTGAGGTCGAGTTTTGTCGTGGTCATGACCCATACATGGCGAAGCGGCCTCGCATCGTCAACGCGCATCGAGGGCAGCGGACAAGCTTCACGTCAGGCTCGCATAGCCGAGAAATCCAACCGTCTGGCCCGGGGCGACCTGCGTGATCTCCTCGCCCAGTTCGACCAGTCCATCGGTGTCCACAAGCGACGACAACAGGCCTGCGCCCTCACGCGGAAACTTGACCGCTTCAAGCCCAACGCCGTCCGGCGCCTTGCGCAGATTGACCCGCACATATTCGCGGCGGGCGATCTTCTTCTTGTAGGTGAAGGCCGCGCGCACCGGCATCGGAATCAAAGGCTGCGGTTGGGCGCCGGACAGCGCCAGCACGGTCGGCCGCACCACATGGACGAAGGTGACGAAACTCGCCACCGGATTTCCCGGCAATCCGATGAACGGCGTGCCTGCGATGATCCCCATGGCGACGGGACGACCGGGCTTGATCGCCATCCGCCACAGCACAAGCGTGCCGACATCTTCGACGGCGGCCTTGACGTGGTCTTCCTCGCCGGTCGAAACGCCGCCGCTGGTGAGAATGAGATCATGGGTACCGGCCGCTTTCTTCAAGCCTTGTGCCAGCGCCCCGCGATCATCGCGCAAGATGCCGAGATCGCTGACCTCGCAGCCGAGGCGTGCCAGCATCGCCATCAGCATGAAGCGGTTGGAGTCGTATAATTGCGCCGATTTGCGCGGGCTTCCTGGCGACGCCAGTTCGTTACCGGTCGAGAATACCGCGACCCGGATGCGCCGGCGCACGTCGATCTGCGTCAGGCCGAAGGCGGCCGCGAGCGCGACATCTTGGGGCCGCAGCCGCAGTCCGCCTGCGAGCGCGGCAGCCCCGAGCTGGATGTCTTCGCCCGCGGGGCGCACATTGGCGCCGGGCCTCAAACCCGCCGGCAGTACAACCCTGCCGGCTTCATCGACGCGAACGTCCTCCTGCATGAAGACGGTATCGGCTCCTTCCGGCATCGGCGCCCCCGTAAAGATCCGCACCGCATGGCCCGGCTTAACCGGCTGTTGCGCCGAAGCGCCCGCCTGAATACGTCCCGACACCGGAAATGCGACACCCTCCCGGAGTGGAAGATCGTCGCTCCGTACCGCATAGCCGTCGACGGCGGAATTGGTGAAGGGCGGCAGCGCCAGCGATGCGGAAATATCGCCGGCGAGAATGCGCCCATCGGCGTTCTCGATCGGCACGGCCTCGATCTCGCGCACCGCGCTTACGCGGGTGGCGATGATCGCGACGGCTTCATCGACCGACATCATCGGCCCGCCGAAGGCAAAGCAATCGTCGGACAATTGCGCCATGGGGTCTCTCAGGCCTCGCTGGCGCTTCCCGCCAGCACGTCTTCCAGGGGAATCGCGAACTTCTGCATCATGGCGGCGACCGCCGGGATGTCATCGAGATGGGCAACCGGCAGCGTGGTTTCAACCGCCGCGTCGGTTGCAATGCCGGCAATGGCGGGGTCGCCAGGGAACAGCGGCGCTTTGCCGTTGGCTTTCCGATGCACCTCGATCTTGCGATGCGGCTCGGACTTGAAGCCTTCGACGACCACGAGATCGACCGGCGACATCCTGCCAAGCAGTTCCGGCAGCCGTGGCTCAGGAGCGCCGCGCAGTTCGTGCATCAGGGCCCAGCGCTTGCCCGAAGATACCAATACTTCCTCGGCGCCCGACTGCCGGTGCACCCAGGAATCCTTGCCCGGCACGTCCACATCGAAACTATGGTGGGCGTGCTTGATGACGGAGATGCGAAGCCCCTGTTTCAGGAAATGCGGAATGACCCGCGCCAGCAGCGTGGTCTTGCCGGCGCCGCTCCAGCCTGCCAGGCCAATCACCTTCATCACTTTCTCCGGAACCGGTATCCATTGCCGTCATTGCGAGGAGCAAAACGACGAAGCAATCCCATTCCCGGATACATTTCCGGATTGCTTCGCCTCGCTCGCAATGACGATCCTAACACTTTAGCCTGTACCCAAGATGCTTATATCGGCTAACAGCCAATGTCATGCTAGCCTGCAATCGATGACCAAGATCGACAAAACCCCCGTCCCTCTGATCCTGCCGAATCCCGGGGATCCGCGGCTGACCGAACGCGTTACCGGCACCGATCAAACCGGCGCCGCGGTCGAGATCAACGTGCCGGTGGAGCGGCCGCTGACGCTTTACCTGAACGCGCAGGAGATCGTCACCATGATGACGATCGGCGATTACCCGGAATATCTCGCGCTCGGCTATCTGCTCAATCAGAACATGCTGAAATACGACGACGTCGTCACCGGGGTTGAATATTACGACGATCTGCAGGTCGTGGTGGTGCGCACCGAACACCACACCAATTTCGAACAGAAGTTGAAGAAGCGCACGCAAACTTCGGGCTGCGCGCAGGGTACCGCGTTCGGCGACCTGCTGGAGGCCGTGGAAAGCGTCGCGCTGCCCAAGGCGGAATTACGCACGTCCTGGCTCTACCAGATGACGCACGCGATCAACACCATGCCCTCGCTCTATCTTGAAGCCGGCGCCATCCACGGCTGCGTGCTGTGCAAGCAGGGCACGCCCGTCTGCTACACCGAAGATGTCGGCCGCCACAACGCGGTCGACAAGATAGCCGGCTGGATCTACCGCCACGGCGTCGATCCCGCCGACAAGATCCTCTACACCACGGGACGGCTGACTTCCGAAATGATCATCAAGACGGTGCGGATGGGAATTCCGATCCTGGTCTCGCGCTCGGGATTCACGGCCTGGGGCGTCGATCTGGCGCGGCAGGTCGGGTTAACGCTGGTCGGCCGCGCGCGGGGCAAACGCTTCATCGCGCTGTCCGGCCAGGAGCGTATCGTCTACGACCAGAATCTCGCTTTCGTCGAGGAAGAATCGGCGCGTCACCAGCGCAAGGGCACTGAGCGTGACGAGTGAATCCGCAGCGACGTCAAGCAACGCGCCAGCGACGTCAAGCGACGCGCCGGCGACGTCAAGCGACGCGCCGGCGACACCAGGGATATTGCTGGCCGGCGGCCTGGCGCGGCGGATGGGTGGCGGCGACAAGCCGATGCGCCAGATCGGCGGCCGCACCATCCTCGAGCGCGTGATTGCGCGGCTGAACCCGCAATGCGACGGACTTGTCCTCAACGCCAATGGCGATCCGGCACGGTTTGCAGGTTTTGGCCTGGCCGTCATTCCCGATTCGGTCGCGGATTTTCCCGGCCCGCTGGCCGGCATTCTCGCCGGCCTCGATTGGGCCGCAGCGAACCGGCCCGAGGCTTCCTTTGTATTGAGCGCGGCGGCCGATTGTCCGTTTCTGCCGCGCGATCTCCTCGCGCGTCTGCACCAGGCCCGCACCGAGCAGAACGCGCAGCTCGCGGTCGCCGCCTCCGGCGGACAGTCGCATCCGGTGATCGGATTGTGGAGCGTGACCCTGCGCGAGGAGCTTCGCCACGCGCTTGTCGTGGAGGACGTCCGCAAGATCGACCGCTGGACCGCGCGCTACAAACTCGCCACCGTGACGTGGCCGACCGATCCGCTCGATCCGTTCTTCAACGCCAACACCATGGACGACATCGCGGAGGCGGAGCGGCTGGCGACGCTGGATGGGGATGAGTCTGATACTTCGAGCCCATCCTGAGAGCCTGACTAGAAATGCAGTCAATGGTATTGGGCGTCATTCCGGGATGGTGCGCAGCACCAGACCCGGAATCTCGAGATTCCGGGTTCGATGCTTCGCATCGCCCCGGAATGACTGTCTTAGACGCCTTGTTTTGCTGCTGCATTTCCA
>JBAVEE010000854.1:0-9984 GCA_049587575.1 Bradyrhizobium sp. | reverse complement strand
GCTCGTGTATTCTGTATACATGACCCATCTCTCATTCCGATGCCGTATGCGGCTCGCGATCTGGACAGTGACGTTGTGCCGCATTTAGTTCGCAGAGCCCGTCAATTAGCTTTCTAATTGGTATTAGTTTCGCTTTGGAACCGGGAAGTGAAATGTCAGCTTTCGTGCACGAAGGAAACATTGCGCTTTATAAAAGGCTGATTGCGGAGAGCGAGCGTGATCCGTCGCGCGATGAGGCCCGCTACAAAATGCTTCTGCGGTTGCTGGCCGAAGAAGTGGCGAAGGAAGGAAAGCCGCCGAAAGGCATGACGCTTTGCCAGCTCTTCTCCGTGATGCTGATAGCTGCCCCTCAGGGCGTGTATGATGGAGTCAGTTTGCTTGCCTAGCATGACGGCCGCCTCCGTTGTACCTCGTGCGAGGCCCGGATTACCCCGTCCGGGCTTCGGCCTTTTTGGACCGCGATGGGACTGGAATGATCGACCAGGCCTATCGGGGCAAAATCTCGCAGGCTCCGGGCGGTCGCAAGCCCTTCACGCAGCACCTGTTCCGCGCCGGTCCCGGTTGGCCTGCAGGTAATATAGCCGCTTGGCGTGAAGCATCTTCAGGTCGGCGCGTTTGACCACCTGTTCCAGCCGGTCGCCGGGCCGGCTGGTGGCGATTCCGGTCGAGATGCTCAGTTCGAACTCGGGATAGTACTGGTTGTTGAGCTCGATCAGTTCCGCGAGCGAAGCGAGAACGGCTTCACCGCCGGCGGCGTCGGTGCCGGGCAACAGCACCGCGAACTCGTCGCCGCCGATCCGCGAGACCGAGGCCGGCTTCTCGACCAGCGAGCCGAACACTTCGCCCGCCCGGCGCAACAGCGCGTCGCCGGCGCCATGGCCGAGTTCGTCGTTCGCGGTCTTCAATCCGTTGAGGTCGGCGATGATGATCGTGACCGGCTGCGGCCCCTTGCGCTCAAGCCGATTGAGCTCATCGACATAGAACGAGCGATTCAAGGTGCGGGTCAGCACGTCATGGGTGCCGAGATATTCGAGGTAGGCTTCCGCCTTCTTGCGCGCGGTGATGTCGGTCAGCGCGACCTGCACCAGCGACCAGTCGCGTTCATGGTTCGGCAGCACGGAGAATTGCAGCAACAGATGCAGCTTGGTGCCGTCGAGCGCATAGTTCACCACCTCGCGCTGCTGGAACAGCTTGCCGCCCCACAGATCGATCAGTTGCTCGCGGAAATGCGGCTCCATCTCGTCGCGGAACACGGCCGAGAGGTTGCGCAGCAACGTCTCCTTGTCGGGCGCGCCGAACAGTTCGAGCGTCCGGCTGTTGACTTCGAGCACGCGGATCTCGCTCATGCAGCGCGGGACGAATTCCTCATGCACATCGGTGAAGACGCGGAAATCCTCGACGCCGCGGGCGCGCACGTCGTCGATCAGCCGTTTCACGGCGCTGAAATCCTCCACCCACAGCGAGACCGGCGAATGGGCAAACAGGCCGAACGCGTAGTTCTCGCTGTCCACGAGACGGCGCCGGGCGTCTTCCCGCTGGGTCACGTCCTCGATCGCGATCATGACGCGGTCCCAGCTGTTTTCGTGACCGGGAAGGATCGTGCCGTTGAGCTGGATATCGAGACGCTCGCCGGTCAGCGTATAGTTGACGGTGTGGCTGAAGAAGCTGGTTTGCCCGTTCCAGAGCTGGGCGAGCTCCTCGACATGGCTCTTGAAGGTGTCGTCGCGCATCACCTGGCCGAGATTGGCCATCAGATCGGCAAGGTCGCGGGCACCGAATAATGTCAGGGTCTTGCGGTTGACCTTGAGGATTCGGATGCGCTCCGAGCACTGCCGCGCGCGATCGGGGTCGGCGGCGAGGAATGTCTTGATGTCGCCGACGCCGTCGGCTCGCCACTGCTCGAACAGCGCCTTGACCGCGCTGAAGTCCTCGATCCAGAGCGAGACCGGCGCGAGGTCGAACATCTTGACGTCGTCGTCGGGATCGGTGGCGGGCATTGAAAACCGGGACGAAATGACCGAGTCGGGTATCGCTCTGCTTTAGAGACAACTCGTTAACAATGTCTCAGCCGGCCGCTACGGCGTGTACGCCGTCAGTGCGACATCAGTGTCGGCACGGTCATGGACTGCATCATGCCGCGGGTAACGCCGCCCAGAATTCGCTCCTGCAGTCGCGAATGCCCATAGCCGCCCATGACGATGAGGTCGATGTCGGCATCGGCCGCAATCGACAGGATGGCGGGCTGAATACTTGCGTGGTCCATGCTCATGCTCTCGACGCGCGCGGTAATCCCGCGTCTCGCCAGATGCGTCACCAGCTCGGCTGCGGAGGCTTCCGTCGGGTTTTGCGCCTCGTTGACGCTGATGATGGTGACGGTGGCCGCGTGGGCCAGGAATGGCGCGGCGTCGCGAAGGGCGCGCGCCGCCGTGCGGCTGCCATCCCAGGCGATTGCGAGATGTCGGGGCTGAAACGTACCCTTGTGGGTATAGGGAATGAACAGCACCGGTCCACCGGACAGGAAGAGAATTTCCTGCGGCATCGTGTTGTCGGAGGTGGTGTGGTCGGGATCCGGCTGCAGTACCACGGTCAAATCGTAGAGCCGCGCCATGGTGCCCAGAGTTGCGAAGGCGTCGACGGGAACAGCGCTGAGCGCCTGGCTGCGATAGGCAATCCCGGCATTGCGCGCTTCGGTTTCGAACACCGCCAGTGCGGCATTGGCGCGCGCCAACGCGCGCTCACGTTCGAGATCGAACACGGCGGCCACCGCGGCGGCGCCGTCGACGGCCAGACCTATATTGGTGCTTTCAAAGCCGATCGATACCGCGTCGAGATGCGCTGAAGAACTCACGGCCAGCGAGATCGCGCTATCGACGACCGGACGGATCGGACGCTCCGAAGGGATGTGGACGAGGAGATTTTTCAACATGGCCGCTCTCTACGCCTGTTCTGTACAGCGCCGCGGGCTGCGGTCGCGTGGTTGTGATTATTGGGCAAGAATTCAGGTGCGATTTGATCCACCTCAAGCCGATGGGGGCTCCGGTTGTCAATTATCTCCTATCTTTTGGCGTCGATGGATGCCGGCAACTCATAAACCGGGCGGGGATGCAAATGACGAACTTTGACCGCAGAGAAGAAGCCTTCGAGGCGAAATTTGCCCATGACGAAGAGAATGCCTTCAAGGTGCGGGCGCGCGCCTTGCGGATGCTGGGGCTATGGGCCGCCGGCAAGCGCGGCGAGACGGGGAAGACCGCGGAAGACTATGCCCGGTCGCTGGTCGACGCCGACATCGGCGCGACGCCGGAGGCAGCCTTCAACAAGCTCGTCCTCGATCTGGCCGGTCACGGCGTCGATGCCAGGCAAATTCGCGAAAAGCGCGACGCGCTGCTCGCTGCCGCGCAACGCGCTCCCGATTGATGAACCCGTTTCCGTGACCGGAATTCCTGCCGTTACTTTTTCATTGCCATGATGAACGCGGCGAGATCCTGCGCGTCTTTGCGGCTCAGCGGCAGGTTCGGCATGGTGGCGTGGGGCAGCAGCAGAAACGAGCTAATCATATCGGGGCTGATCCCGCGCCTCCCTGCGATGGCCGCGAAGGAAATCGTCCGGCCGCCTTTGCCCGGAGCGGGCCCGATAGCGTGACACTCCGAGCACCAGCGCTCCGACAATCGCCGGCCGTTCTCGACATCTTGCGCAAGGGCCGCGCCGTTTCCGCCGAAAAGCGCCAGCGCGACATAAAGCTGTACTGCTAAAATCCGCATCCGATTTCCCTGAACCCGGCCTGATCGTCTCTCAAAGCGGCTCGTCATCCGTGGTCGAAGGTTGTTCCTGCAGCGAAACGAAGTCGCCGCCGCCAAAATCCTCCTCCGGAGGCGGATAGGCCGGCGCGCAGCACAGTCGATCCCGGACTTCCTTGACGCCGGCGACATTTTCCGCGGCGATGATCGAGGCTTTGCGGGCGCTCTCTTTTTTAATGACGCCGCTGAGGCTCACGATTCCGTCGTGGACAATGACGTTAAGCCGGCAAGGCCGCCACGGAGCCTTCCCGATAGCGGCCAGGACGTCACTGCGAATTCGGTCGTCTCCCGCGGACGGATCCGGAAAGCTGCGGGCAAGGCCGGCGACCGCGGCAAGAAAGTCCGAGCGGGTGACGATTCCGACCATCCGGTCGCCGCGCATGACGGGAATGCGCTTGACGCGGCTTGATTGCATGATCTGGACGATCCGCTCGAGCGGCGTATCCTCTGTCACGGTAAGGGGATCCGGCGTCATGATCTCGCCGACCTTGCGGCCGCGTTCATGAGCAAACTCAGTCGCGATGCGATCTGCGCCGGCGAGGAAGGCCAGCCAGCGGCCGCGCTTATGCTGTGTCCCGATTTCCGCACGACGGATGAAATCACCTTCCGAAATGATGCCTATCAGCCTGCCTGCGGCGTCGACCACGGGCAGGGCGCCGATGTGGTACCGCAGCATCGTATTGGCGGCTTCCACGATCGTCGTATCGGCGCCGACCGTAATCACGTCCGGGGTCATGATCTGGTTCACGCGCATCGGTGGCCTCCACGACCGCTTTTCGAAAATGCGTGGTCAAGCTAGTCGGAAAAAGGCGCTGGAGGCTTGATCAGGGTCAACCACGACTCTGCTCCCGGGAATTCCGTGCAAGCGTCGTTTCGCTTCGGAGCCCGACCGCCGGCAACGGCTAGGATGTGGTGGAAGCCTCTGCCTTCATTCGCGCGATGAGGCCGGCGGCGATCTGCATGGTGGCGCCGATCACCCAGCTCAGAAAGATCAGGAGAGCCGTGCTGGCGCGCGCGGTTTCGTCGAGAACAATGCTGGAGACGGATGTGACCGCCGCCACCGCGGCGAGGAAAGTGCCGGCCGCGCTTAGCAACTCGACAATGTCCGCCCTGGAGCCCAGTCCGTGCCGCAGCGGCAGGTGCATGCGGTGATCGGGAGCGGCCTGGGGCAGATCGATTCCGAGATAGAAGCCGGCGGCCCCGTAGAGCATCATGGCGAACACTGCGGCAGCCGACCCGATCAGGTTGATGTCGGCTCTTCCGACATGCGCGGCGACGAACAGGCCGCACGAGGCGCCGGTCAAGGCGAGCCCGGTCCGTTCAAGGACATGCGCCGACCTGCTGAAGGCGGAGCGGGTGTGCCATGGATCGCTGCGTTTGACCATTTGATCTGCATACCAACCCAGGCCGGCGGATTGTTGACAAAGATCAAGCGGGCGACCTGTCCGGGAGATCAGGCGACCGCGCGGCAACAATGCGGCCCGGCCTCACTCCTTCTTTTGCCCCGATAGTTCGACGACCTTGCGCCAGCGCTCGGTTTCGGCGGCGAGCATGGCGCCGAACTGGCTGGCATTGCCGGCAATGCGAACGGCGCCGAGTTCGCCGAGCCGTTGTTTGATGACGGGATCGGCGAGCGCCGCATTGATTTCCCGGTTCAGGAGATCGACGATTTCCTGCGGCGTGCCGTGCGGCGCGCCGACGCCGTAGAATGAGCTGGTTTCGAACCCGGCGAGCGTATCTCCGATCGGCGGCACCTGCGGCAGCGCTTCCGATCGCTGCTGCGTCGTCACGCCGAGTGCGCGTAACTTCGCCGATCGCACCAGTTCGAGCGAGGATGTCACGTTGTCGAACATGCCCTGGATCTGGCCCGACATGACGTCGGACAGGCCCGGCGCCGACCCGCGATAGGGCACGTGAACGAATTGAATCCCGGCCATCGCCTTGAACAACTCGCCGGAAAGATGCAGCGAGGTGCCGACGCCCGATGAAGCGATGCTGAGCTTGCCCGGGTTGGCCTTGGCGTAGGCGATGAATTCCGCGACGCTGCGGACCGGAAGGTCGTTGTTGACCACCAGCACCAGCGGGATGCGGGCGACGCCCGCCACCGGCACGATGTCTTTTGCGAAATCATACGGCAGCGAGGGATCGAACGAGGCGTTGATGGCGTTGGCGGTGCTCGTCAGCAGCAAGGTATATCCGTCCGGCGGCGAACCGATGACGGCCTGGGTGCCGATATTGCTGCCGGCGCCCGGCTTGTTTTCAACGATGAACGGCTGGCCCAGCCGCTCCGACAGGCGTTGGCAGATCAAGCGGGAAAGCACGTCGGTGGCGCCGCCTGCGGTGTAGGGGACCACCCATCGCACGGGACGGGACGGATAGGAGTCGGCCTGCGCCGACGTCATCGGCCAGATGCCGAGCCACACGAGCCCGGCCTGCGCCGCTGAACGAAGGAATGCTCGCCTGCCGATCATCGCGGTCCCTCAACAATGGGGATCGCAGACATCGCAGGAATCCGGCTGGACCGCACGGGGTTCCCGTCATCGTGGTAAAATCCATGCGCATCCATAGGAACTTACGGCCGCAGATGGCGCAGTTTGAGCCGCCGAGCGACGCCGGAACAGGCCGCTGACCCGGCGGATGCTTAAGATGCGTTAACCAATTTGTGCGGATACTCCCATCGACAATTGCGGGAGGAGTCCGCGATGTCCAAATTTGCGGTTGGCGAGAGGGTCGATAGAGCGGCCGACGACCATGAAGGCGGCGTCATCATCGCTGTATTTCCGACCACGGACGGCAATTTTCGCTATGCCGTCGACATGGAAGGCTATGGCGCGCTGCAGTTTTTCGCGGAAGAAAAGCTGGTCGTCCACGCCAACTAGTTTCCGACCCTTACCCGGGGCTCCGCAACCAGGCGGTCCCGGACAACGTCGGCCCTGAAGGCTGACGAGATGAGAATCCAGCGGCTTTGCGCTGGAGGTTTACTTCAAGGCATTTGGCGGTCGCACTTCGTCCGTTCTCAGCGGAAAACTCCGATGAGCCCGTCCGCCATCCAGCGGACGGGCTTTTTCGTTCCTTCGGGCCGACAGCCGCGACGCGCCCTTAACCGTGCTGATTAACACCTGGTCAGGCCGACGCGGTTATACATGGCGCTCGATCAACAAGCAGTCGACCATGAACGCAGGCGTCATTGAGCAACCGACAGGCAGCCCGCGGCTGCGCGCCAAACCATCCGCCGCCAAGAGCTGGCTGAAGGCCATCGAGCTCACCTCCCGCATCGAGGCCAACCCCGATCGATTGTTTGCGGACGTTGTCGAGGATTGGGCAGCACGGCAACCGGAGCGGCCCGGCCTGGTCTCGGACATCGAAACGTTCAGCTACCGGGCTCTGGCAGACCGGGTGAACCGCTACGCCCGCTGGGCCTTGTCCGCTGGCATCGGCGCCGGCGATACCGTTTGCCTCCTGATGCCGGGCCGTCCGGATTACATTGCCGCCTGGCTCGGTATCACCAAGGTCGGCGCTGTTGCGGCGCTCATCAATACCAAACTGGTCGGGCCGTCGCTGTCTCACTGCATCAACGTCGCGGCCGCGGATCACATCATTCTCGGGCATGATCTCGCAACGGTATTTGAGACGGCGCTGCCTGACTTGAAGCGTCCGCCGAAAGTCTGGCTGCATGGCGGTACCGCGAGCGAAGCAGTTATCGACGCCGCCCTGGACCGCCTGGATGGCGGTCCCCTGACGCCAGCCGAGCGACGCGGGGTCACGATCAACGATCGGGCGCTGTTGATTTACACGTCAGGGACGACCGGCCTGCCGAAGGCTGCCAGCGTCAGTCACCGGCGCATCCTGAATTGGGGCGGCTGGTTTGCCGGCTTGACCGACGCCTCGCCTGAAGACCGGTTGTTCGATTGCCTGCCGCTGTTTCACAGTGTTGGCGGCGTCGTAGCGCCGTGCAGCATGCTGACCGCGGGAGCATCGGTCGTGCTGTCGGATAAATTCTCGGCCGGAGCCTTCTGGCGCGACATCGTGCGCTGGGATTGCACCATGTTCCAGTATATCGGCGAGCTTTGCCGGTATCTTCTGAAGGCGCCCGTATCCGAATTCGAGACCCGGCACCGGCTTCGGCTCGCCTGCGGCAACGGCCTGCGCGGCGATATCTGGGAAGCCTTTCAGGCACGGTTTTCGATTCCGCAATTCCTCGAATTTTACGCGGCGACCGAAGGCAATTTCTCGCTCTACAATGTCGAAGGCAGGCCGGGCGCGATCGGCCGAATTCCGCCGTTGCTGGCGCATCGCTTTCCGGCGGCGATCGTTCGCGTCGATGCGGAGCTTGGCGTGCCTGTTCGTTCCGCGGACGGTCTTTGTGTCCCATGCGCCCGCGGCGAGGTCGGCGAAGCCATCGGGCGGATCGGAAGCGCCGATGCCGGGGGAGGCCGCTTCGAGGGCTATACCAACGCTGCCGAGACCGAAAAGAAAATCCTGCGCGATGTGCTCGCCAGGGGCGATGCCTGGTTTCGCACCGGCGACCTGATGACGCTCGACGATGCCGGCTTCTTCCATTTCGTCGACCGGATCGGCGACACCTTCCGCTGGAAGGGGGAGAACGTCGCGACTTCCGAAGTGAACGAGGCGGTCGCCGATTGCCCCGGCGTCGTCGACGCCACCACCTACGGCGTCACCATCCCGGGCGCCGATGGCCGCGCCGGAATGGCGGCGGTCGTGGTCGACGATCGCTTTGACCTCGGGGTATTCAGGGATCATCTCGCGCGCCGGCTGCCGGCCTATGCCTGCCCGGTTTTCGTCCGCATTTGCGCGGCATTGGACAACACCGAAACCTTCAAGCAAAAAAAGCAGGACCTGATCCGTGCCGGGTTCGATCCACACCGCGTGACGGACCCGCTTTTCTTCCGGGATCCGAAGTCCGGCGCCTTTCTTCCGATCGATGCCGCCAGTCATGCGCGGATAGTGGAAGGCGCGACCCGGTTATAAAGCGGCTATATGGCGATCAAAAAGCTGACGCCTGAGTCACACGCAATGCATTCATAGGTGCGCAACTCGATGTTGGGACCGCTTGGCTCTATGAGGGTCAACCTCATCCGCCTGTCGCAGGTGGGGCAGGGCAGCTCGGTGGTTTGAAAATGGCTGCAGCTTGGCGGCGGAGGCGAGATTTTCATCGTTGCCAGATTTCTGAAGTCGCGGGCTCTGTTCGATCATCCTGCCCGTCGTGCGTGCACGGCGGCTCGGTTCACGCGGAAAATGCGATGCGTTCGACCGGAATCTTGATCGTCCAAACCGTGCCATGACCGGAGTCGATATTTGCGCTTCCGCGCACCTGTTCCACAAGTCGCCGCACCAGCCCGAGTCCATGACGCTTGCTTTCGGCCTTGGCCAGGAAGCCCGTGCCGTCGTCACTGATGGTTATGGTCGCGATATCGCCCTCGGCGCGGCGAACCGACACGATAATCGAGCCTTTCCTGTCGTCGGGGAAAGCGTGGTCATAACTGTTGGTGACCACCTCCGCGACGACGATGCCCAGGGCTGTCACCACGTCGAGATCAAGGGCGATCGCGTCGCTTTCGCAAGTAAGCGTAACACTACCGATCGGCGCCGCCTGAATTTCCGCGAGATTGAGGCAGAGTGACTTTATGTAGCTGCCGAAATCGGTCGTTCGCGTCATCTCGTTTCCGAGCAGATGGTCGTACACCTGCGCCAGGGTCGAAACCCGGCGCGAGATCGCCTTGATGCCGCGCTGCCCGACCGCGTCCGGCGTGTCGTCCAATTGCTTGCTCAGCATCCCGTAAACCAGTTGCAGATTGTTCCGTACCCGGTGCTGCAGCTCCTCGGCCAGCACCTTCTTCTGCTCCAGCAACCGATCCTTCTCCTGAACCAGGACCTTCATCCGGTCGATGGTGTGCTGCAGGAGGCGCGTTCGCGCGGATGTCGCGACGGCCTCCGCAAGGACATTGGCAAAGCCGGTCAGAAAATCGACGTCGTGCTGATCGTAATCATGTTGTTCGTCATTATCGATCTCGAGCACGCCGTAGGGCTGTTCGTCGCTGCCCTTGATGATGACGTCGATGGTCGAGACGATGCCGTGGTCGGCATAGAAAGGCGGCAGCTCGAAGTCGTTGTCATCGCGCAAATCGTTGCAGATCGATGGCTTGCCGGTAATAAAGGCGCGCCCCTGCGG
>JBAVEE010000853.1:0-2354 GCA_049587575.1 Bradyrhizobium sp. | reverse complement strand
CCATGGTATTTTGCAGCAGAAGCGAGAAGAGCTCCGCGCTCTTGAAGTCCTTCAACGCGATCGATCCGGACTCAAGATCCGCGAGCACCTTGTCCTGATCGTCAGGCGCGAGATCGCGAAAGGATTTTCCCGCGAACGTGCTTTTGATGTAACTCGCCAGCGCATGCAGGCCGGCGCGGTAGCGCACACCGGGAGCGTCGGGCCTTTGATAACCCTGCGTGGCCGCGCCCGCCATGAAGGGCGGACGCGTGTACAGCCCTTCAGCTCGGCCGTAGGGTCCTGCAAGCTGTCGATCGATGAACACGGCGCATCCTGCCTCCTTGCCGCCGGGACTGCGATCGTCCGGGGGGATCAGGCGGTCGACCACCGCTTCGACCAGGGACGCCTCATCGGCAGTGAAAAACAGCCATGGACCGGGACGCACCGGCTGCGGCGGGGAGCCTGCGCCGGGCGCCCACGGCATGCCCCGACTGACAGTGAGGGCGCGACCCGCTGTTGTCGTCGCGAGCAAAAAGGCGGCGCTCGTGGCCAGCAGCGACCTGCGGGACATTCGCGGCGACGGATGCGCAGTCACTGCCGATATCTCCCACGAAGCCTGCGCCCGGCGAAGCCGCCGCGACGTTAAAATAATCTTCGCGTCCCCCGCGTCGATTGTCTCCAGGTTTCTTTTTTATTTGAGCGGGAACATTTTCGGAAAATGACGCCAGCCGAAATATCGGATGAGCGACCCGTGGCGTCGCTCGTCGATTCGGACGTCCTTAATCAGAACTTGCCGCCGCTCTTCGCCGCGGTCTTGGGCCGCGGCGGCCCGTCCACCGGAGGCAACGACTTGAGATATTCGGCGATCGCGGCGCGATCATCCGCCGACAATTGCGAGGTGTTCCTGATCACGCGCGCCATCGCACCGCCGGCGTTGTCGCCATCGGGCAGTTCTCCGGTTTCGAGGAAATAGGCGATGTCCTTGACGCTCCAATCGCCCAGTCCCTTTTGCGTGATGTTCGGCACCCAGCCTTCGCCTTCCGGATTGGGGCCGCCTGCGAAGCGCTGCGCGGCAACGATCCCGCCGAGGAAATTTCGCGGCGAGTGACACTCGGCGCAATGGCCGAGGCTGCCCGCCAGATACGCGCCGCGGTTCCACGGCCCTGAGCGGGTGGCGTCCGGCACGAAGGGCTTACCGTCCACGAACAGCCATTTCCAGATCCCGATATTGCGCCGGATATCGAACGGAAACGGCACGTCGTGACCGCGCACCTTGCCGGATACCGGGGCAAGGGTTTTCAGATAGGCGAAGAGGTCGCGAATGTCGTCGACCTTCGCGTGCTGGTAGGAGGTATAGGGAAACGCCGGAAAGTAGTGAAATCCCGCCGGCGAAACCCCCTTGGTCACGGCGGTCACGAATTCGGCATCGCTCCACCGCCCGATGCCGTCGGCCGGATCGGGTGAGATGTTCGGCGCGTAAAACGTTCCGAACGGCGACGGGATGGCGAGGCCGCCGCCGAGCCGCAAGCGGTCGGGCTGGCCGGGCACGGCGTGGCAGGAGGAACATCCTGCGGCGTTGAACGTTGTGAGGCCGTTCGCCAGGTTTGGTGTGTAGGCCGGCAGCAGATCCGAAGAGACGACGGCTGGCATCGTCAGCCACCAAAAAACGCCCAAGGCAAAGGCGACGGCCACAACGGAGCTAAGGAAAATTCGTCGCAGCATTCACCGATCCGTCACTAACCATCTCAAGTTAGCGGCCAGTATGGCGGCTAATCCAGCCATAGGCTGCCCGAAAATTTGGGCTGCCGGAAAATTTGAAGCGTTGTAGCCGATTCCGGGAATAAAGCCGGAATCCCGTTGTTTTGAAACTGGCGCCGCCGATTGACGCCCACAGGGAGAAAACCATGTCGAATACCAGGACCACGCTTGCGATGCTCGCGCTGGGAGTGGCCGTTGCGTTCGCCGCGCCCGCTTTCGCCGAGAAGATGAAAGCGACGCTGAACGGCAAATCCGAAGTCCCCCCGAACGCCAGCGCCGGCACCGGCACCGCCGATATCGATTACGATGCCGCCACCAAGAAGCTGAGCTGGAAGGTCACCTATTCGGGGCTCTCCGGCCCCGCGACCGCAGCCCACTTCCATGGGCCGGCCGAACCCGGCAAGAACGCCGGCGTCGCCCTGGCCATCCCGAAAGCGACGGCGAGCCCGGTGGAGGGCAGCGCCACGCTGACCGACGCCCAGGCCGCCGACCTGGTGGCCGGCAAATACTATGTCAACGTCCACACCGCGGCCAATCCGGGCGGCGAAATCCGCGGACAGGTGACGAAGTAAATTTCGAAAATCCACCCGGCCGGGTCTGCCGCGGCGGCGCATCGG
>JBAVEE010000852.1:0-2232 GCA_049587575.1 Bradyrhizobium sp. | reverse complement strand
ACTGTCGCGCTCAACCCCGGAACGGCACGCAAATTTGCACGGGATTTTGGATACGCAGACAGGCGGCTTGATCAAGATATCGCGTTTCGATACCGGGCCGCGTCAAGGCGGAACATAGGCGCGAATTGGCCAAAGTCAATGGAGCCGCTGCGGGAAGCATTGAAAAAGCTTAATGTTTTTGCATCAATGCAGCCGAAATATCCCGTTTCCCGGCGAAAGTTGGGACCTGGCGTCAGAGCAATTGTGCGCAGGGCGACTGATTGATAGTTCCCGCGACTTGATAGTTCCCGCGACGGTAAGCTATCAGCGATCAAGGGTTTCCCCCGCAGGTATCTCCACGACAAGGGCCGGATCATGGACGCAGGCATTTCCGCGGAGCGCCCGAAAGGGCGCACCATCCATACAGGATGCTGCATCGTCGGCGGCGGCCCCGCCGGCATGATGCTCGGATATTTGCTGGGACGGGCGGGCGTCGAGACGCTGGTGCTGGAGAAGCATGCCGACTTCTTCCGGGATTTTCGCGGCGACACCGTGCATCCCTCGACGCTGCAGGTGATGGACGAACTGGGCCTGATCGACGGATTCCTGAAACTACCGCATCAGCAACTGCAAAAGATGGACGGCAAATTCGGTACGACTTCAACACGCATAGCGGATATCAGCCGTCTGAAGGTCAAATACCCCTTCATTGCCTTCATGCCGCAATGGGATTTTCTCAATTTCCTGCGCGCGAGCGGCAAGCGCTTTGCCTCGCTCAAGGTCATGATGAATACCGAGGCGAGCGATCTGATCTGGTCGGGCGACACGGTGATCGGGGTCAACGCCGAAACGCCGGAGGGGCCGGTCGAAATCCGCGCCGATCTCACCATCGGATGTGACGGCCGGCATTCGATCGTGCGGCAGCGCGCCAACCTCGAGGTGGCCGAGATCGGGGCGCCGATGGATGTGCTGTGGTTTCGCGCCGGTAAGCGCGAAGGTGAAAACGAAAGCCTGTTTGCGCGGGTCGAGACCGGCAGGATGCTGATCACCTTCGACCGCGGCGACTATTGGCAATGCGCCTATGTCATCGCCAAGGGAGAATACGACGCGGTCAAGGCGCGCGGCCTCGATGCATTCCGCGACGATGTGATCGGCATGGCGCCGATCCTGACGGCGGGAATCTCAGCCGTGAAAACGTGGGACGACGTGAAGCTGCTGACAGTGGCGATCAACCGGTTGAAACGGTGGACACGGCCGGGCCTGCTGTGCATCGGAGACGCCGCGCACGCGATGTCGCCGGTCGGCGGCGTCGGCGTCAACCTCGCGATCCAGGATGCTGTCGCGACCGCGAATCTGCTGGCCGCCAAACTGGCCGGCGGCTGCCCGTCCGAACACGAGCTTGACGCCGTGCGCCGGCGGCGCGAGTTTCCGGTGCGGATGACGCAGGCGATGCAAGTGATGGTGCAGGACAAGCTCATCAGCGTGGCGCTCAAGCCGGGAGATCGACCGCTTCGGGTTCCGATCTTTATGCGGGTCGTCAACGCGATACCCTGGCTGCAGGCCATCACCGCGCGATTCGTCGCGCTCGGCGTGCGCCCGGAGCATGTGCGCTCGCCGGTTTCATCCGGCTGATGCCGGTCTTGCTCATCCCATCACCGAGAAGCCGCCGTCGACGGGAATAGCGGCGCCGGTGACGAAATCGGACGCGCGTGAGGAGAGAAACACCGCGATGCCGGCGAAGTCGGTCGACGCGCCCCAGCGCGCCGCCGGCGTGCGGGCCAGCACCTTGTCGTGAAGGCCCGCGACGTCCTCGCGGGCGCGCCGGGTCAGATCGGTGTCGATCCATCCTGGTAGCACCGCGTTGACCTGAATGTTGTCGGCGGCCCAGGCGACCGCGCAGGAGCGGGTGAATTGCACGATGCCGCCCTTGCTGGCGGCGTAGGCCGGCGCAAAGCTGGCGCCGAAGATCGACATCATCGAGCCGATATTGATGATCTTGCCGCCGCCAGCGTCCTTCATCGCCGGGTAGACCGCCCGCGAGCACAGGAACGCACTGGTGACGTTGGTCCTGATCACGCTGTCCCATTCATCGAGGGAGAGCGCGTGCGGAGCTTTGCGGATATTGATGCCGGCGTTATTGACGAGAATGTCGATTCGGCCGAACTCGCGTCTGACGCGCTCGGCCAAGGCGATCACGGCGGCCTCGTCGGTGACGTCGGCTGTGACGGCGATGGCCTTGACGCCAAACTGCTT
>JBAVEE010000851.1:0-1626 GCA_049587575.1 Bradyrhizobium sp. | reverse complement strand
GGGTTGGCACGTCCCACATCTCGATCTTGACCTTCACCGGGCCATCGATAATGGCCGCCTCCGGGCGCTTGCGCTCGGGGAAACTCTTCATGAGGTAGTCGGTCAGAGACCCCCATTCTTCAGCGGGCACCGGCGCCTGCATGTTCTGCATCATGCGCACCACCGTAAGCCAGCCTTCCGGGGTATAGCCGATACGAACCCGATTGATGTCGTGGCAGCCGTTGCAGGTTTCGACGAACCTTTGCTTGCTCGGACCGTCCGGCCAGTCCTTTGCCGTGTATTGCGCATGCGCGACAGGCGTCCCGAGGACAACCACAGCCAACAGAAATACCAGCGATCTGCCGCGCATCATCTTTTCTCCCCAGGGGCTTTGTCAGATCAAGCCGACTTGATATTTGTTGGCATCAGCTAAGCGACCGTGCCGGCATCCGTCAAGCAGTCGGCGCGCAACATGGGCATGCAATGGGTTGAATTTCACCCATCGCGCAGGGTCGACGTCTCAGGACCGGCAGCCGCTTCAATCCGTGCAGGCCCATCGAAACGCCGGCCTTGGCCGCCTTGATACGCCTCGGATAGGCCAGCGCGCCTTCCGTTTGACCTGGGGCAAGGTCCGGAATTCTTCCTCATGCTTTAAGAGTATGCTGCTTATTGGAACACGGAGACCCGCCATCCGCCGCTCCTGCCAGGCACGGCTTTTCGGGCAAACAGGCAATCAATAGGCAGCGCAACCAGATAAGCTGACCGAGCCCACGAAACATGAACTCCCGAAGGTCCACGAGATGAAATCTACGCAAGAAGCGCCTGGCGAAAATGAGCTGCTTCCGATTTTGGAGCAACGCCTGGGACGGCTGTACGCGCGACAACGTCTGGGAATTGAAACCGATCACGAAGCTCAAATCTTCGGCCAGGGCCTCAATTTTTTTCATATCGAGAATTGGTATTCTGTTCATTCAGTCATACGGGCGATACTGAAGCTGACTGGATTGTATTGGCGCGGGCGCAGGAATGCGGAGCGCATCGTTGTAAGGACGAACAACGTTCGATCCGCCAGGTTGCCGCGTCTTTTTGACGGTTTCACAATCCTTCATATCAGCGACACCCATGTCGACATGAATCAGCGGGCAATGCAGCGGCTCGGCGAGCTCGTTTCCGAACTGCGATATGATTTATGCGTCCTGACAGGCGACTATCGCGGCAAGACTTTCGGGGCGCACGACGCCGCGCTGAAAGGAATGGCACGAGTGATGGCTCAGCTAAAGCAGCCGGTGTTCGGTGTGCTCGGCAATCACGATACGATCCAGATGCTGCCGGGCCTGGAGGCCATGGGCATAAGGATGCTGCAAAATGAGTGCGAAGCAATAACACGCGGCGATCAGGCAATATATCTCGCCGGAATCGACGATGCGCATTACTTCAGGGTCGACAATATTGAAAAGGCCGCAGCGCAGATTCCCGAAGGTGCATTTGCCGTCCTGCTGTCGCACACGCCCGAAATCTTCCGCCAGGCCGCGCATGCGGGTTTCGATCTGCTCTTGAGCGGACATACGCACGGAGGCCAGATTTGCCTGCCAGGGGCAATACCTCTGACGCTCGACTCGGTGCTGCCGCGGCGGATGGGCGCGGGAG
>JBAVEE010000850.1:0-1771 GCA_049587575.1 Bradyrhizobium sp. | reverse complement strand
GCTGGACCGAACCGCAAATCGTGATCCGGTTCTGGATCATCTCGGTGATGCTGGCGCTGGCCGGCCTTTCCACGCTGAAGCTGCGGTGATGATGTTACATATTATCCATCGTCATTCCGGAGGCCGCGAAGCGGCAATCCGGAATCTCGAGATTCCGGGTTCGTGCTTCGCACGCCCCGGAATGACCGATGTCAAGTCATGATCCCCGTCACATCCTTTGCCGGCAAGACGGTCGCGGTGTTCGGCCTCGGCGGATCCGGGCTGGCGAGCTGCCACGCCCTGAGGGCGGGCGGCGCCGAAGTGATCGCCGGCGACGATGGCGCGGAAAAACTGGCCGAGGCCGCTAGAGCCGGTTTTGTCACCGCGGATCTGCGAAAGGCATCGTGGACGAATTTCGCGGCCCTGGTGCTGACGCCCGGCGTGCCGCTTACCCATCCCGCCCCGCACTGGAGCGTGCTGGCGGCGCGGCAGGCCGGCGTCGAGGTGATCGGCGATATCGAGCTGTTTTGCCGCGAGCGCCGCCGTCATGCGCCGGATGCGCCGTTCGTCGCCATCACCGGCACCAACGGCAAGTCGACCACCACCGCGCTGATCGCCCACCTGATGCGGGTGGCCGGTTACGACACCCAGATGGGCGGCAATATCGGCACCGCGATCCTGTCGCTGGAGCCGCCGCGGATGGGGCGCGTCCACGTCATCGAGATGTCGTCGTATCAGATCGATCTGACCCCGAGCCTCGATCCGACCGTCGGCATCCTGCTCAATGTCAGCGAAGACCACATCGATCGCCACGGCACGCTCGAACATTATGCCGCCGTGAAGGAGCGCCTGGTCGCCAGCGTGCAAAAGCAGGGCACCGCGATCGTCGGCGTCGACGATGGCTGGAGCCGCAACATTGCCGACCGGATCGAGCAGGCCGGCAAGCGCGTGGTCCGGGTCTCGGTGAAAAATCCGTTGCCCGACGGCGTCTATGCCGATCGCGAAACCATCTGGCACGCCTCGGGTGGCGCGCGCAGCGAGATCGCGGGGATCGGCGGCATCGGTTCGCTGCGCGGCTTGCACAATGCGCAGAATGCGGCGTGCGCGTCGGCCTGCGCGCTGGCGCTGGGCGTCGCCGGCGAAATCCTGCAAACAGCCTTGCGCACCTTTCCCGGTCTCGCCCACCGCATGGAACAGGTCGGCAGGTGCGGCAACGTGCTGTTCGTCAACGACTCCAAGGGCACCAATGCCGACGCGGCCGCGCACGCGCTGTCGTCCTTTTCCGATATTTTCTGGATCGCCGGCGGCAAGCCGAAGCTCGGCGGCATCACCAGTCTCGCCGAATATTTCCCGCGCATCCGCAAGGCCTATCTGATCGGGGAGGCGGCCCGCGAATTCGCCGCGACGCTCGGGACAAGCGTGCCGCATGAAATCTCGCAGACGCTCGATGTCGCGCTGGCGCACGCGGCGCGCGACGCGCAAGCCTCCGGACTTGTCGATCCCGTGGTGCTGCTGTCGCCGGCCTGCGCCTCGTTCGACCAGTACCGCAATTTCGAAATTCGCGGCGCGGCGTTTCGCGACCTCGTCACCGCGCTGCCCGGCGTCAAGCCGGTGGTGTGAGCCGTCACGGCGTCATCCCCGGATGAGCGCAATTGCGCTCACTCGGGAGGTGCGAGCCTTGCGGTGCACTTGCACCGCTGGGCGAGCCTCGAAGGATGGCAACACGCACGGACTCGCGACCATCCTTCGAGGCCCGCGCAAGAGCGCGGGCACCTCAGAGTCTGACCGGAAA
>JBAVEE010000849.1:0-2907 GCA_049587575.1 Bradyrhizobium sp. | reverse complement strand
ATCGTCGACGCGGTGCGGCTGCTGTTCTCGCTCGGCTTCAGGGTGATGGCGACGTCGGGCACGCAGCGATTCCTCGCCGATAGCGGGGTGCCGACCGAAAAAGTGAACAAAGTGCTGGAGGGACGGCCGCATATCGTCGACGCCATCACCAACGGCGACATCCAGCTGGTCTTTAACACCACCGAAGGACCGCAGGCGATGGCCGACAGCCGCTCATTGCGGCGTGCTGCCCTCTTGCATAAAGTGCCATATTACACCACTCTTTCCGGTGCCGTGGCGGCTGCCCAAGGCATCCGCGCCTATCTGGGCGGGGACCTTGAGGTCCGCACCCTGCAGAGTTATTTTTCCGAAACCTGATCCCTGGGCCGGGACTTCGCGTCCGGCAATCGATCGGCAATGAAGCCCTCGTGACCGGAACTCGCCAGTCATGAGGGTGTTCTGTTTCGGCGTTTGTGCGAGGCCAGCGGATTGGTCCGCACGAAGTTGAAGGACGAAGACAGATGATCGAAAAGGTTCCGATGACCGCTGGCGGCTATGCCGCCCTCGAGGTCGAGTTGAAGCAGCGCCAATCGGTGGAGCGTCCGCGCATCATCGAGCATATCGCCGAGGCGCGCTCGCATGGCGACCTTTCGGAGAACGCGGAGTATCACGCCGCGAAGGAAGAGCAGTCCCACAATGAAGGCCGCATCGCCGAACTGGAAGACAAGCTGGCGCGCGCCGACATCATCGATATCAGCAAGCTCTCCGGCGACACCATCATGTTCGGCGCCACCGTGACGCTGGTCGACGAGGACACCGACAAGAAAGCAGTGTGGCAGATCGTCGGCGAACCGGAAGCCGATGCCAAGAAGGGCCGCATCTCGATCACCTCGCCGCTGGCGCGCGCGCTGATCGGCAAGAAGAAGGGCGCGTCCGTCGAAGTCGTGGCCCCCGGCGGCGCCAAGGCCTACGAGATCACCAAGGTCGAGTGGCGCTGATCCCGGCGCAACCGAATGGCTTTGCATTGAAGAAGCCGCGCCGCTGGCGCGGCTTTCGTTTTGCGCCGCGAACGCGCGAGCGGTTTTCCGCCGCAATATTTTTCATGTAAGAGTGTTTCGGTTGCCGGGCAGCGATGGGGTCGCGTGCACTGCAAACGAAAAAACGTGTCGAACAGGGGGATATGACATGGACCAAATGCTTTCCAAATATCAGCCGATCGCTCTCAGCCTGCTTCGCTTTGTGACCGGCCTGCTGCTGTTTCAGTATGGCGTCGCCAAGATCCTGAAGTTTCCTGTGCTGCCCAATTTCGCCAACCCTCCTCCCTTGATCATGACCGCAGGCGGACTCGAACTGGTGCTTGGCGCACTGCTGATGGTCGGCCTGTTTTCGCGGATCGTGGCTTTCATCCTGTCGGGTGAAATGGCGTTCGCCTATTTCATCGGGCACTTTCCGCGCGGCTTTTTTCCGCTGATCAACAACGGCACCGCGGCGATCCTGTTCTGCTTCGCGTGCCTCTATCTGGCGACGGCGGGCGGCGGGCCGTACAGCCTGGACGCCATGATGGGCAAGAAAAGCTCATAGTCAAATACGTCATTGCGAGCGAAGCGAAGCAATCCATCGGGCCACAAGCAAGAATGGATTGCTTCGTCGCTACGGCTCCTCGCAATGACGGCGGCGCAAAAAGACATCAACCCGGCATTTTCAGATCAAGCGGCACCGCGGCTTCGTATTTCGAATTGTGCAGCACCAGCGATGTTCTGACGTTGCGCACGTGCGGCGCGGCCGTCAGATGGGTGACGAACCCCTGGAACGTCGCCATATCGGGCGCCACGCATTTCAGGATGAAGTCGACTTCGCCCGACAGCATCCAGCATTCCCGCACCAGCGGCTCCGCGCGCACGAAATCCTCGAACGCGCGCAAATCCGCGTCCGCCTGACTGGACAGATGCACCGAAGCGAACACGGTCACGTCAAAGCCCAGCCGCCGCGGGTCCAGTAGCCCGCGATAACCCAGGATATAGCCTTCCTCCTCCAGCGTTCGGACCCGGCGCAGGCAGGGCGGCGGGGAAATCCCGACCCGTTTGGCCAGTTCCACATTGGTGATTCGGCCGTCGGCCTGGATTTCGCTGAGGATTTTGAGGTCGATCTCGTCAAGATTCTTCGACACGCGGGTCCCGGTCCTGGGCTGAGAAAGTCTGGCGATAATAACGGCAACACTCTTAGCGCAGCTCGGGTCATGTGCGCAATTTTATTGCGCGTGCGCTGCGCCATATCCCCCGCTTCACGGGAAATTTCGCCGATTTGGATTGCAATTCTTGCATAGCTCGCCAGATACCCTAGACTTGGATTTGACACTTTCGGCGCCGTCGCGACGCCTTTCCGGGCGCATTCCGCTCAAGCACTGTCTAAATTCCCTTCAGAGAGGGATCTACCC
Organism: Bradyrhizobium sp.; assembly: GCA_049587575.1. Taxonomy (GTDB): domain Bacteria; phylum Pseudomonadota; class Alphaproteobacteria; order Rhizobiales; family Xanthobacteraceae; genus Bradyrhizobium. The sequence goes on along the minus strand of JBAVEE010000849.1, from coordinate 494 downwards.
ATGCCTGCCCCCATCCATGCGAAGGTCGTCATCATCGGTTCCGGCCCGGCCGGTTACACCGCCGCGATCTACGCTGCGCGCGCGATGCTCGAGCCGGTGCTGATTCAGGGCATTCAGCCCGGCGGCCAGCTCACCATCACCACCGACGTGGAAAACTATCCGGGCTTCGCCGACGTCATCCAGGGACCCTGGTTGATGGAGCAGATGGAGAAGCAGGCCGCCCATGTCGGCACCAGGATCGTCACCGATCTCGTCACCAGGCTGGAGCTTGCCCAGCGGCCGTTCCGGCTGACCTGCGACAGCGGCGACGTCTATCTCGCCGAGACCGTCATCCTCGCCACCGGCGCACAGGCGCGCTGGCTCGGCTTGCCGTCGGAAGAGAAATTCAAGGGCTTTGGCGTCTCGGCCTGTGCGACCTGCGACGGGTTCTTCTACCGCGGCAAGCAGGTCGTCGTGGTCGGCGGCGGCAACACCGCGGTCGAGGAAGCGCTGTT
>JBAVEE010000848.1:0-1547 GCA_049587575.1 Bradyrhizobium sp. | reverse complement strand
CTTCGCGAGCCCCTCGCACCAGCAAATCCGCGAAGGTGTCGCCTTGCTCGCCGAAGTGTGCCGCCGGGAGTTCGGCGTGCCGGCAAGGAGCGCGAATGTGGAGAGGCGGCTGCCGGCCTGACTTCTCCAGCCCGCTCCGCGGCATGGCTGCGGCTCAATCCTGAGAGTTGTCCGCACGGGCTTTTCGGGGCAACATATTACTGCCGTTGTGGCGGCAATGTCGCCACTGGCAGCAGCTTCTGGCAGGGGGTCGGAGGATGCAAAGGTTCATTTGCGAACAAAATGTCGCTCATTTTCAGAAACTCCTGAATGAGGCGACGGACCCTGCACTGCGCCGGACGCTGAAGGCCTTGCTGCTCTCCGCCAGCCGCGATCTCGCTCTTCTGGAATCGACGCTGTCCGGCGCCGAGGAATCGCCGCTTGAGGCGCGCCGCCGGCGGCATGGTGACGCGCAAACCATCAGGCAACAGTTTCACCCCGAGTTCGAAGCCTCTTCGCACCCCTATATGCTGCTCGATCCCGCCCCCGGGCTGCGCATCGTCGATATCAATGACGCCTATGCGCAGGCGACCTTCACCAGGCGGAGCGACGTCGTCGGCCGGTCGCTGTTCGATATCTTTCCGGACAATCCCGATGACGCGCTCGCCGACGGCGTCAGCAACCTCTACGCCTCGCTGCGCGCGGTGGTGAAGACCGGTCAGCCGCACGCCATGGCGGTGCAGCGCTACGATATCCGCGATCCCGACGGTAAATTCATCGAGCGCCACTGGCAGCCGATCAATTCCCCGATTCACGACAAGGACGGCGTCCTGATCTATCTGTTGCATCATGTGGAAGACGTCACCGCCGAGGTGCTGTCTTCGACCGGGACAGAAGCTACAACGGCGCGGGGGTGACTTCCGGGGTAGCCGGCGGTGCCGGACGAATATCAGGCCGCGCCATCCTGTGCACGGCGGATGGCACAGGCAAGCCGAAGCAACAGCACGATCGAAACATTGCCCTTGCCGGCTTCGATCTGCGCGACGTAGCGCTCGGAAATGCCTGACTGACGGGCAAGCTCCCTGCGCGATAGGCCGCAAACGCCGCGCATTTCGCGCACACGATCGCCGAGCAGGCCGAGAAATTCGCTTTCGCGGCCTGGACGAAGATCGCCGTCAGGCAAAACCGCCTGGGTGCCAAAGCCTGGGGAACCCCGGGATCGCATTTTGTGGCTTGCCGCGCTCGATGCTTAACTCTTGACATGCTTGCCAACGGCCCGGGGCTTCGCATTGATGCGGATCAAATGATCTGGCCCGGCCGGCGAAAGCCGGGCCCGGCTGACATGACCTACCGCGGGAAGCTGACGATCTCTACCCAGTTCGGATTTTTGCCCATCGGATACTCCTTGAGCCTGGTGAGTTTGCCGCTTGCCTTGTCGATCTCATAGCTGGTCATGCTGTTGGACAATTGACCGACGGATAGCAGATAGCGGCCGGTCGGATCGATATTGAAGCCGCGCGGCTGCTTTTCGGTCGGATAGGAATCGATCGATGTCAGCAGTCCCGTCA
>JBAVEE010000847.1:0-1893 GCA_049587575.1 Bradyrhizobium sp. | reverse complement strand
CTCGACGACATCATCCACCAGCCGCTGCGGCTGAAAATCATGGCGGCGCTGAACGCGCTGCCATCAGGCGCGGGACTGGAGTTCTCCCGGCTGAAGAAGCTGACCGGCGCCACCGACGGCAATCTCGGCGCCCACATCGAGACGCTGTCGAAAGCCGGCTATGTCGGGGTCGACAAGGCCTTTGTCGGCAAAAGGCCGCAGACCACGGTAACCGTCACGGCGGCCGGGCGCGGCGCGTTCGCCCGCCATGTCGCGACCCTGCAGGAGATCATCGCGGCCTCGGCCGGGCAGCATTAGCTGAGCTGTCATTCCGGGGCGCTCGCTGTGCGAGCGAACCCGGAATCTCGAGCTTTGATGCGCAGGTGCAGACCCAGCTCGAGATTCCGGATCGGCGCGAATTGCGCCGTCCGGAATGACGGTGGTTGATGATCCCCTCTTGCAGCGAAGGGGAGATTCGTGCGACCGACTCCATCTCTCACACCTCGCTCTGGCAGCATCCCATGCATATTCTTCTGCTCGGTTCCGGCGGCCGCGAACACGCCTTGGCGTGGAAGATCGCGGCCTCTCCGCTAGTGACCAAACTCTGGTGCGCGCCGGGCAATGCCGGCATCGCGCGGGAAGCCGAATGCGTGGCGCTCGACATCGCCGACCATGCCGCGGTGATCGATTTCTGCCGCGCCAATCGGGTCGAGCTGGTTGTGGTCGGTCCGGAAACGCCGCTCGCCGCCGGGATCGTCGACGATCTCGCGGCCGCCGGCATCAAGGCGTTCGGGCCGGGCAAGCAGGCCTCGCGGCTCGAGGGCTCCAAGGGATTCACCAAGGCGCTCTGTACCGAATTCGGCATTCCGACCGGCGCCTATGGCCGTTTCACCAATGCGGCGGACGCGCTTTCCTATGTGCGGGCGAGGGGCGCGCCGATCGTGGTCAAGGCCGACGGCCTTGCGGCGGGCAAGGGCGTGGTGGTGGCCATGACCATGGCGGAGGCGGAAGCCGCCATCGCCATGATGTTCGACGGCGCGTTCGGCAAGGCCGGCGCCGAGGTGGTGATCGAGGAATATCTCGCCGGCCGCGAGATCAGCTTCTTTGCGCTGTCCGACGGCGAGACCGCGATCGCGCTGGCCTCGGCCCAGGACCACAAGCGCGTGTTCGATCATGACCAGGGACCGAACACCGGCGGCATGGGCGCCTACTCGCCGACGCCGTTCGTGACGCCCGAAATTCATTCCGAGATCATGGCGAAGATCATCGTTCCGACCGTGGCCGGCATGAAGGCGCGCGGCACGCCGTTTCGCGGCGTGCTCTACGCCGGCATCATGCTGACGCGCGAGGGGCCCAAGCTGTTCGAATACAATGTCCGCTTCGGCGATCCCGAATGCCAGGTGCTGATGCTGCGGATGATGTCGGACATCGTGCCGGCGATGCTGGCGTCCTGCGACGGGCTATTGAAGAATTTCGACCTGCGCTGGTTTCCCGAACCGGCGCTGACGGTGGTGATGGCGGCAAAGGGGTATCCCGGCGATTACGCCAGGGGCACCCGCATCGGGGGGCTGGATGAGGCCGGCAAGGTCGAAGGCGTCGAAATCTTCCATGCCGGCACGGTCGCGAAGGACGGCAACATCCTCGCCAATGGCGGACGCGTGCTGAATGTCTGCGCGTCCGGCAAGACCGTCGCCGAAGCGCAAGCGCGCGCCTATTCGGCGGTCGACCGCATCGAATGGCCCGACGGTTTCTGCCGGCGCGATATCGGCTGGCAGGCCGTGGAGCGGGAGAAAGCGCAAAATTAGCGCCGTCATTCCGGACGACGCGCGATGCGCGTCGATCCGAAATCCCGAGCTTGTTTGGCGCGCCTCATGACGGGTGAGATGTAATCTGCGACCTCGATTGATGCAGTCG
>JBAVEE010000846.1:0-2206 GCA_049587575.1 Bradyrhizobium sp. | reverse complement strand
TATTTTGCTGCGGCGATCATGGGCTGAATGGCGGCAAATGAACCTCGACCCGCATCATTGTCAGCCGGGGCCCGGGCTAAAGGTCATCTGCGAGGCGTGCGGGGGTCTGTCCATCAAGGCAATTGATCCAGCCAGTGCGCCTGATCATGCAGAGGTCCATTGCCGCCGCTGCAATGCGGTGCGCGGAACACTGGCTGACCTGCGCGCGATGGCGCGGCGAAGCACCGACGTTTTCGAGTTCTAGATGCCGCTGTCAACTTCCGGCAAGAAGCCGGAAGTCGATATTGGCGAGGCTGTCGCCGACCTCTTCCACCGGCCGCGGCCGAAAGTGCAGGCGTTCCGACATCATTTTCAGGCGGGTCCGCAATTCGGGCTCGCTTTGCCTGACCCGGTTTCGAATCTCGCGGCGGTCGAAGGTCGTGAGACCTGGGCTGGCAAGCTCGCGCCAGGCGTCCCTCTGCAGCACTTTCAGGGCGTTTATCTCGCGACCCAGATCATCAGGCTCAGTCATGCTGTCGGACCGATCTTCAGAAGAAGCTGCCTTGGTCTGTATCGCTGATTCTTTAAAATTCGTTAACTGGGCGCTGCGGCATGGCAGTCGCAGCGGCAATCCGGGTCGCGCCCCAAACCGACGTGAATATTGATCCGCTGGGGATTCTGTGATCCTCACAGAGACATGGCGAGAAGGCTTTGACAGAGCCCGGCCTGCCTGACGACCCGTGGGCTGTCGCCACCAACAATCAGCAAGAGGGGGAACCATGGTCGACCGTCGCTCCTTCACCACGCCCCTTGCCGGCGCCATCACCGCCCCCCGGGCATCGTTCGCGCAGAATTCCCCGGCGAGGCACCTGTTCTATTCGGCCGTGGGACCGGAGCTGACCCTCTACGGCGTTGATGTCGAGAGTGCCGCACTCGTCAGGCACGGTACGGTGTCGACACCGGCCAATATCCAATATGCCTGCCCCCACCCGTCGAAGCGGTATCTCTATGTCGTCTCGAGCAATGGCGGCCCCGGCTCGGGGGGCGTGGCCGGCGACAAACATGTCGCCAACGCTTTCAGGATCGATCCCTCATCCGGCGCGCTGGCGCTGCATGGCGGGACGCTGACGCTGCCCTCGCGGCCGATCCACACCAGCGTCGACATATCGGGCCAATACCTGCTCACCGCCTACAACGACCCCTCCGGCCTCACCGTGCATCGCATCAACGCCGATGGCACGCTGGGCGACCGCGTCGATCAGCCCGATACGCTCGACACCGGAATATTTGCCCACGAGATTCGTGTCACGCCGGACAACGGCCAGGTCATCCTGGTCACGCGCGGCAACAACGCCCCGACCGACAACCCGGTCGATCCCGGCTCGATCAAGATCTTCGGTTTCAAGGACGGCGTGCTCGCAAATCTCGCAGCGATCCAGCCCGGCGACGGCATGGATTTCGGGCCGCGACATCTCGACTTCCACCCGACGCAGCCGTGGGTTTACGTCTCGGTCGAGAGCCAGAACCAGCTCTACGTCTACAGGCGCGATGCCGCGACCGGCCTTTCGCGCCAACCGCTGTTCGTCAAGGACACGCTCAGCGACCCCGCATCGAAACTGCGGCAGGCGGCTGGTCCCATCCACGTCAGCCCCGACGGGCGCTTTGTCTATCTCACCAACCGCGCCTGGTGGTTGACCGACCTCGAGGGCAAGCAGGTGTTTTCCGGCGGCGAGAATTCGGTCGCGGTCTTCGCCATCGATCAGACCACCGGCGAGCCGACACTGATCCAGAACGCCGAAGGACACGCGAATTACCTGCGCACCTTCGCGATCGATCCAGCCGGCCGTATCCTCATCGCCGCGTCGGTCTGGCCGATGCCGATGCGCGACGGGACAACCCTGCCCGCCGCCATTGTCATGTTCCGCATCGGCAGCGACGGCAAGCTCGCATTCGTGCGCAAATACGACATCGACGCGACCGCGCAGAAGCAGCAGTTCTGGGCCGGAATGGTCACACTGGCGTAGCGCGCCGCCATTGCATTTAGTCAATCCCGTTCAGCGCGCGCCGAGCCCTGCCGGCGCAGCTTGACAGCAGATGGCCGCTGGCATTCACAATGCCCCAGCCAGACACGACGAGAAAGCGAGAGGGAGCGCCATGGCGCGAAAGCTGATCGACATTTCCGTACCGCTGCAAAACGACGTGCCGGCCGACCCGCCGGGCCTCCATC
>JBAVEE010000845.1:0-2197 GCA_049587575.1 Bradyrhizobium sp. | reverse complement strand
GCCATCGCGATGATCGCGCCCGCGCCGGCGCAGATGCCCTCGACCGCGGCGATGATCGGCTGCGGGCAGGCCCGCATGGCCTTGACGAGATCGCCGGTCATGCGGGTGAAGGCGGTGGGGCCCTTGGTGTCCATCTTCACCAGCGGACCAATGATCTCGAAGACATCGCCGCCGGATGAAAAATTGCCCCCGGCGCCGGATATCGCCACCGTCTTCACGCCGTCATCCATGGCGCAGGCGCGGAAGAAATCTGTCAGCTCCCGGTAGCTCTCGAAGGTCAGCGGATTCTTTCGCTCGGGACGGTTCAGCGTGACCGTCGCCACGCCATCCTCCACTCGCAGCAGAAAATGACGGGGCGAATACTGCGAGAGCGGCAGGGTGACCGGATTGGCTGGTGCGTTCATGGGGTTTTCCTTGCGATCCACAATGCTGTCATTGCGAGGAGCGAAGCGACGAAGCAATCCATATTTGTTTTGCTCGGACTATGGATTGCTTAGCGGAGCCTGTCGTCGGCGCGGATTCGCGCGACCCGCTGGCTCGCAATGACGTTTCAAACGAATCTCTCCGGGCCATCACACCTCTCCGCCGGCTACCGCGATCGCCTGCCCGGTGATCGCGCCGGCGCCCTCGCCGCAAAGCCACAATACCGCATCGGCGACTTCCTCGGGTGATACCAGGCGCCCTTGCGGATTGTGTTTGGCCAGTTCGGCCATCGCCTGCTCACGACTGCGGCCGGTCTTTTTCATGATATTATCGATGCTGCCGGCTACCAGATCGGTATCGGTAAATCCGGGGCACACCGCATTCACCGTGACGCGCGTCGTTGCGAGTTCCAGCGCCAGCGAACGCACCAGGCCTACAACCGCGTGCTTTGCGGCGCTGTAGGCGCTGACATAGGCATAGCCCTTCAGGCCGGCGGTCGAGGCGACCGCGACGATGCGCCCGTAATTGCGCTCACGCATCGACGGCAACACGGCCTGAACGGTGTGGACCACGCCCATGAAGTTGACGTCCATCATCCGCTTGAACAGTGCCGCATCGGACTTTCCGAATGGCGCGGATTCCGCGACGCCCGCATTGGCGACCAGGATATCGATTGGCTGGCGCCGTGAGGCTTCCGCAATCGCGGCACTGACGGCGGCCTGATCGGCGACGTCGGCCACCACGGCGAAATGCGCAGAGCCTGCGGAGACCGCTTCATCCAGCGTTACGCGATGGCGGCCCAGCACCGTGACGGTCGCTCCGGCCTGTGCCAGCACGGACGCAATCTCCCGGCCAATGCCCCGCCCGCCTCCGGTGACGAGCGCATGCAGGGAATGCGACAGTCCGGGCATGCGCAGCCTCCCCCGAATGAATTCATCGACCAGCGAGCTTTGCGTATATTTTAGACTTCAAGCTTTTGCAAGAAATCAGCTTCCGATCGACGTCACGGGTCCACCAGCTCGGATCGGGCCTGCTTGACAGATGGAAGGCCGCAGGTAGCGTCGGGTAAACAGGGAGAGGATGGATATCATGGCCGCACTTGAAAAAGGCATCACGCGGAACGGAACGGGATATTCCGGCAAGACCTGGAATATTCTAGGGCAGGTATACTTCCCGAAGGCGGTGACCGATTCCACCTTCGCGTTCGAGACCAACAGCGACCCGGGGCAGTATGTCCCCGTCCATATCCACCCCACGCAGGACGAATTCATCCTGGTCCAGGATGGCATGCTCGACCTGAAGCTGGACGGCGTTTGGGTACAGGCCATGGCCGGCGATCTGGTGCGGCTGCCGCGCGGCATCCCGCACGGTTATTTCAACAAATCGGACAAGCCGGCGCGGGCGCTGTTCTGGGTGTCGCCGACGCAGAAACTCGAGGCGCTGTTCAATCGGCTTCACAATCTTTCGGATGTCGCCGAAATCGTCCGCATCTCGGCCGAGCATGAAGTCAACTTCCTGCCGCCGGAGGCCAATGAATAACGGAGCAGACGGCCGTCGGCACGGGAAAGGCGTTGCCGAATCTGCGGCTGCTTGCGCCCCAAAGAAGTCGAAAATCGCGACGCTGATTCCGGCGACGCGATGCCGTCATCGATCGGCGCTTGCCTTGCCCTCGCGCTTCTTCAAATAGATGAGCGCTTTCACCGCCAGTTGATCCTGGTTTCGCTCGCCCCGGATAACGAGTTTCTGGATATAGCCTTCGAGCGCAAGTCTGGCC
>JBAVEE010000844.1:0-4851 GCA_049587575.1 Bradyrhizobium sp. | reverse complement strand
CACATGGTCGCCACGCAGGTGGCGATCAACGACCGTCCGAGCGCGGTGCGCTATCCCAGAGGCGAAGGCCGCGGCGTGGAGATGCCCGAAGTCGGCATCGCACTGGAAATCGGCAAGGGCCGCATCGTCCGCGAAGGCACCAAGATCGCGCTGTTGTCGTTCGGCACCCGGCTGGCCGAATGCGAGAAGGCCGCCGACGAGCTGGCCGCGCTTGGTCTTTCCACCACCATCGCCGACGCCCGGTTCATGAAGCCGCTCGACGTCGACATGGTGCTGAAGCTGGCGCGCGACCATGAAATCCTGCTCACCATCGAGGAAGGCTCGATCGGCGGTTTCGGCTCCCACGTGATGCAGACGCTGGCCGAGCACGGCATGCTCGACGGCGACTTGCGGATGCGCTCGATGGTGTTGCCGGACGTTTTCCTCGACCACGACTCGCCGGCCGCGATGTACGCCCGCGCCGGTCTCGACGCCAAGGGCATCGTCGCCAAGGTGTTCGAAGCCCTCGGCAAGGACTTCAAGGCGGAGACGGTGAAGCTCGCCTGATCGATCGACACACGCTCAATGCGGATCAGCGTTCCCGCAACTGACCGCATATAGCCCTCGAAGATCCGAGGCGCCCTCAACATTCGCAAGTCGTGGAGCGCCAATTGTCCCCTCCCCGCAAGCGCGCGGATCTGCTGCTGGTCGAGCGCGGCCTGTTCGAAAGCCGGGCGCGGGCCCAGGCCGCGATCGAGGCGGGCCTGGTCACGGCCAATGACAAGCGGGTTCTAAAGGCCTCCGAGGGTATTCCCGCCGACGCCGTAGTGCAGGCGCAGCCGGCGCATCCCTTTGTGTCGCGCGGCGGCGTCAAGCTTTCCGGGGCGCTGGAGCAATATCCTGTCGACATCGAGGATCACGTCTGCCTCGACGTCGGCGCGTCGACCGGCGGGTTCACCGAAGTCCTGCTCGCCAACGGCGCCAGCATGGTTTTCGCGATCGATGTCGGGCGCGGGCAGTTGCATCCGTCGCTGCGCGACCATCCCAAAATCGTTTCCATGGAGGAGACCGATATCCGCACGCTTCAGGACAGGCGCCTGCCCGCCCGGCCGGATATCGTCGTCATCGACGTCAGTTTCATTTCGCTGAAAGCCGTGCTGCCGGCGGCGCTTTCGCTCGCGGCAGCGCCGATGAGCCTGCTGGCATTGATAAAACCGCAATTCGAGGCAGCGCGAAAGCATTCCAAGCGCGGCATCATCCGCAACGCGATGGTGCATCAGGAAATCTGCGACGATATCGCCGCGTTCGTGTCTTCGCTTGGCTGCACCGATATCCGCGTCTTTCCCTCGTCGATCACCGGCGGCGACGGCAATATCGAATTCTTCATCGGCGCGCGCCGTGGTTGAGCGCCTCTCCATCGATCATGTCGGCCACCTTGGCGACGGCGTCGCCTATGCCGACGGACAGACCATCTTTGTGCCGTACACGCTTGGCGGCGAGACCGTCGAGGTGGCGCCGGTGCCGGGCCATCATCCGGACCGAAGGCGCCTGCTTGAGGTCGAGCGCGCAAGCCCGCAACGCATCACGCCATTCTGCCAGCATTTCGGAACCTGCGGCGGCTGCGCGATCCAGCATTGGGAAACCGGGCGCTACCGCGCATGGAAACGCGAACTCGTCGTCGAGACGCTGGCGCAGGCGAAGATCGCCTGCGACGTGCACCCCTTGGTCGATGCCCATGGCCTCGGCCGGCGGCGGATCACGCTTCACGCCCGGATGGGCACCCATGACGTGCTCAAGGTGGGATTTTCGGCGGCGAATTCGCATGACATCGTTCCCGTCGATCGCTGCCCGATCCTCGATCCCGGCCTGAGCGGCGCGCTTGACGCCGCATGGGCGATCGCCGAGCCGCTGAAGCCCACCGGAAAACCGCTCGATATCCAGTTCACCGCGACCGATAGCGGCCTCGACGTCGACGTCCGCGGCTCGGGGCCGCTGCCGTCCGCCATGATCGCGACGCTGTCGCGGGTGGCCGAACAACATCGCCTGGCGCGGCTGACGCGCCATGGCGAACTGGTGCTGATGCGCACGCCGCCGACGATCGGCATCGGCGCTGCGCAAGTCACCTTGCCGCCGGGCTCGTTCCTGCAGGCCACGGTCGCGGGCGAACAGGCCCTGGCGACGCTGGTCTCGGAGCATTGCAAACGCGCCAAGCACATCGCCGATCTGTTTTGCGGCGTCGGGCCGTTCGCCCTGAGGCTGGCGGCAAAATCGCGGATTTCGGCATTCGACAGCGACGCCGGCGCGGTGACCGCGCTGCAGAAGGCGGCGACATCGACGTCGGGGTTGAAGCCGGTCAAGGCCGAGACCCGCGATCTGTTCCGGCGTCCGTTGATGCCGCAGGAGCTGCGCGACTTCGACACCGTCGTGTTCGATCCGCCGCGGCAGGGCGCGCAGGCGCAGGCCATTCAGCTTGCCGCCAGCAAGATTCCCGTGGTGGTCGCGGTGTCCTGCAACGTCACGACCTTCGCCCGCGACGCGCGTATTCTGATCGATGGCGGCTACCAAATCGAAGGCGTGACGCCGGTCGACCAGTTTCGTCACACCCCGCATGTCGAGCTGGTGGCGCGTTTTAAGAGGTAGCGCCGATGCAAAGCATCGTCCGGTACGATGCCCCGCAGAGCCGGGACCTGTCTCCTGAAATGGACCCCGGATCAGCAGCGCATCACTTCGTGCTGCGCGGCATCCGGGGCACGTTCCTGCCCGTTACCGTCCCCACCTGTCCTGCCAGATCTTCTCGCCGATCAGGCAGGAAACGCGCGGCTCCTTTTCGGCCACCGGGACGATCCGGCGCTCGGGGGTGCGTCCGGCGACCTCGAGCAACAGCTTGGACCGGATCGCCTCCTTGAACTTGTCGCGGTCCTTGATCGACACCACGAAGGAACCCGGTCCCCCGGTCACGCAATCCTCGTAATAGAAATCGAGGTTCTCGATATCCATGGTCGAGTAGGACGGCTCTTTGACCATGATCGGCAGGCCGTTGATGATGATCCCCCTGGCCAGGGCCTCGTCGCGCGCGCCAGCCACCGGCGCGCCGTTGTTGTTGGGACCATCGCCGGAAATATCGATGACGCGCCGCAAGCCGCGATACGGGTCGGCGTCGAACAGCGGCATGGCGAAATAAATCGCGCCCGAGATCGAGGTGCGGGAAGCGCGGCGGATCGGCGTTTTCAAGATCTCGTCGGCGACAGCGTCCGCCGTTTCCGGACCGTCGATCACCCGCCAGGGGATGATGATCTTCTGATCGTTCGACGCCGCCCATTCGAAATAGGTCACTGAAATCTTCCCGTTCGGGAGGCTCTTCAAAGCCTGCAGGAACTCCTTCGAGACGATCGCCTGCGCGTAACCCTCGCGCTGGACCGCGAGCTCGTCCATATCCATCGAATAGGAGACATCAACCGCAAGAACCAGTTCGACATCGACCGACGGCCGATCTTCCTTGTCCGCCAGCCGCGAGCCCGTTTGATTCGCCGGGCTCGGCGCGGCCATCCCCGCGACATCCCCTCCGGCAATCGCTCCCGCGACCAGCACCGCCCCGATCGAGACATACCAGCGCATCAGCGGCCCTCCCGTCGAATGGCCGTGATGTTGACACGCAAAGCCGCCTCCGAAAAGCGGGAAGGTGGGTTGCCGTTCACATTCGAGTTAGCCGCATGCCGCAGGATCGCCCCAATCTCGCAAGGCTCCGCTTTCTCTTGCGCCGAAACCGGCAATTTTACGGCAGCGGATTCTCATGCCATAGAACACAAAATAAAAATGGGGGAGGATTTCATGTTTCGATTCTGCATCATGTGCTGCGTGTGGCTGCTCGGTTTGCCTGGCGCCGCAATGGCTGAATCCGCGGCCGAGCGTGGCCATTATCTGGTCAATACCATCATGGCCTGCGGCAATTGCCACTCGCCACGCGACGGCAACGGCCAGATGATCAAGGACAGGGCATTTTCGGGCGGCCTGACCTTCAACACGCCCGGCTTTGTCGCCACCGCGCCGAACATCACGCCCGACCGCGAGACAGGAATCGGAAGCTGGAGCGACGCCGAGATCAAGCGCGCGCTGGTCGAGGGAATGCGCCCGGACCACGGCCGCCTCGCCGGTGTGGCGCTGGCGGCGATCATGCCGGCCAATTTCTACAAAGCCTTGCTGCCCGAGGATATCGACGCCATCGTCGCCTACCTGCACACCGTCAAGCCGGTCCGCCACGAAGTCACGGATCCCGTCTACAAGTCCCCGGTGCGCCGCGATCCCTATCCCGACGCCGACGCCGGCTTCAGCAAGGCCATGTTCAAGGATCCGGTGAAACGGGGAGCGTATCTCGTCACCATCGGCCATTGCATGGAGTGCCACTCGGCCTGGTCGAAGGGCTCATCCGATTTCAAGACCGGCCTCGGCCGCGGCGGCAGGGTCTTCCCACCGCTCGAAGGCTCGCCGGAGGGAACGCCCGGAATTACCGCCGCCAACATTACCTCGGACCGCACCTCCGGCATCGGCGCCTGGACCGATCAGGAAATCAGCCGCGCCATCACCCATGGCGTGGCCCGTGACGGGCGGATGCTCAAGCCGCCGATGGCCTACGCCTTTTATGCGGGGCTGAAGCCGGCCGATCTGGGCGACATCATCGCCTATCTGCGCACACTGCCGCCGCTGCAATGATGCCATCCTGAATCGGCCGGTTCCGCCGCGGGGCCGGAGGTTGTATCCTTATCGGAGCATGATGGGAGGGAACCGGAACCTGATTGTCCGTCATTCCGGACGAACCATCGAGTCCGGAGTCTCGAGATTGCCCGATGTGCAATTGCACATCTGAGGTCTGGTGCT
>JBAVEE010000843.1:0-2119 GCA_049587575.1 Bradyrhizobium sp. | reverse complement strand
TCTTCACCCTCAGCATTACCGATCTGGCCAGCTTCGAATCGTCCCTCACCAGGAGTGGGCTGAGAAGGAGGATCTATTCGAAATTGGAATGCTTGCCGCAAATCCCAATTTTCGTCACCGAGGTATGTGCGTGGCGATCTATGACGAAGCTGGAATAGCGGTGTCGGTGATGCCACGGGACACCTTGCAATAGTGTCCACACACCGAGCCCCGTTTCGACGGGTTTCTCTTTGAGAACTCGGAGCCGGAAACGCATCACGTTGGAGGACGACAATGGCGATTTCCACCGACCGGGCTGACCCTTCAATTCTGACAACGCCAAGCGAAAAGCGCAGTCGCTACTTCTGCTGAATTCGATGCAGATAATCGACAACGGCGAGCAGGCGGGTTCGGGCAATGCCATCCGGGTCGGAGGAAAGATCGATATGCCGATCCGGCTTGTTTGAATCGGGTGCCGTGTTTCGAGCGTAATACCGGTAGCCCCAGATCGGCATGTCCGGAGGGCCGTGAGCTATGATCCTTCTTATTCCGTAGATGGTCTCATAGACTGTGTTGACGGGAAACACCCCGCTATTTTTCTTCGCCAGCACGGTCAGATCGGCGGGCGCTACCTTAAGCTGCTCGCTGAGCGGTCCCTTGCCCTTTCCATCGGTGCCATGGCATGTCGCGCAGGAGGACTGAAATTCCGACTTGCCTGCATCAAGGTCTTGAGCCAGGGCGGCCGCAGGGAAGCCGACGGCAACGCCGGCAACGATCACCCACCTGCTCGCGTGTTTCATCATGCTGCGCACCTGCTCGTTTTTGAATGATTCTGCCGAGCGAGCCCTGAGGCCTTGATGCAGGTCAATTTCGCCGCTCATCGCTCTCGATCTCGCAACCACTCAATCGCGGTCGAGAACGGCTGCGACCGGCATCGCTTTCAGTTCTCGAGCGCTTCATAAATCAGCTTCTTGACGGCAGGCTGGATCCGCTGCCGTTCCGACGGCGTCTGCTCAAGGAGTACGAAAAACATGTCCTGCTTGCGATCGATCACGAAATAGCAGCCGCTGGCGCCATCCCACTTCAATTCTCCCATCGAACCCGGCGGCGGCGGCTTGGCGTTGCCGGCGTCGGTCCGCACGCCGAGACCAAGGCCGAAACCGAAACCGTCGCCGGGGAAATAGAAATAATCGCGCCCGATGCCCGAATTCGGTCCGACATGATCGTTGGTCATCACGGCGAAGCTTGCGGTGCTGAGATAACGCCTGCCGCCCAGCGTGCCGCCGTTCAGCAGCATTTGCGAAAACCGCGCGAGGTCCGCGAGGGTGGAGACCATGCCGCCGCCACCGGATTGCCATTTCATGAAGATTTCGGGGCTGCTCTCGAAGCCGACCCTGAAATCGCTGTCATGAGACAGCGGGCGGGCGATCTGGGCGTGCTTCTGCGGATCGACCACATAGAAGCTCGTGGCGGTCATGCCCAGCGGATCGAGCAGGTTCTGCTTTTCGAACTCGAGCAGCGTCTGCCCCGATGCAACTTCAATGATCCGTCCGAGAATATCGGTCGAGTGGCCATAGTCCCACAGGGTCCCCGGCTGCTCGGCCAGCGGCAGTCTCGCGATGCGCTCGGCGAACTCGGCATTGTCGAAATCACCCGCGAAAATATTGGCGTCGCGATACGCTCTCCGGACCAGGCTGTCGCCATAAAAGCCGTAAGTGATGCCGGAGGTCTGTTGCATCAGGTCTTCGACGGTCATGGGCCGGTTCGGCGCAACCAGTTCCAGGCTGCGTTCGCCATTGGCAGATGCTTTTTCGACGCCGACCTTTACGTTCGCGAAGGAGGGAATGTATTTGGCGACGGGGTCACTTAGCGCCAGCTTGCCCTGATCGATCAGCATCATGGCCGCGACGCTGGTGATGGGCTTGGTCATCGAAAAAATGCGAAAGATGGTGTCCGGTGTGATCGGCAGTCTGGACTTCACATCGCGGACGCCGAAGGATTGCAGATAGACCGGTTGCCCATGCTGCTGAATCAGCACGATGGCTCCAGGAATTTTTCCGGTCGCGACCTCGTTCTGGAAATACTTGCCGATGCGCTCGAGTTTCTGCGGATTGAAATGCGCGCCCGCAGGGATGTCGAA
>JBAVEE010000842.1:0-4122 GCA_049587575.1 Bradyrhizobium sp. | reverse complement strand
GGTTTACGGCTTATACGTGATCTCCCTGGTGAGCCGGGCTTTTTTGCCACCATCGCTTTCGCAAGTCGCCTTGCGAAAACTTGACACCAGCGTCGGGGTGTCAGGACCACACGACTTCGCCGTCCGCATCAAGCGCCCTCGTCAGAAGCGCCGCCTGCGTCCATCGCATCCCGCCTCGCGTCCGTGACGATCGCGAGCCGCCCCTCTGTGAGGCGAGACCGAATCAAAATATTCCTGTGTCTACCCCGCCGTCAAGCTGATTTCTGAAATTCCGAAATCGATCGGGGACTGCTCCTGAATTTCGAAGGAATCCGGAACGGCTATGTTGGCGTACGAACCCGCACGCCAGTGACCCGGACCGGACATTTGGCAAAGTCATATCGCGCGTTTTCGTCTGCGCCTTTCCAGGAAACCATCGATAGCGGGCGACACAAACCTCGGATCGGCGGCAGCCTGCCATGAAAGCGAGCCAATCGGCCCTGGCGGCCTTGAGCCACATCGCGCAAAGTTGACCTCGAAAGGGCTAAACCACTACCTCTCAGTTAGACCCTTGTCAGTTAGACCCTTGAACGTGACTGCCCGGCGGTAGTCGCCGTATTCGGATTTTGCCCATGTCCGCGACCCCTGGCCTGTCCACTGAAGGCGCTGCACCCTCGAAATCCAGTGGCCCGGACAATGTCGGGTTAAAGAATGGCCTAACGGCCAGCGAGGCCAGCCGGCGGCTGGAGAAATTCGGCGCAAATGCGATGCCGGATACCAGCATGCATCCATTGCGAATGGCGATCGAAAAATTCTGGGCGCCTGTTCCGTGGATGCTGGAGGCCGCAATTATTCTCGAACTGGTGCTCGGCAAATATGTCGAGGCCGCAATCATCGCCGCTCTTTTGGCGTTCAATGCTGCACTTGGGCTGTTCCAGGAGAGCCGCGCGCAGGCGACGCTTGCTGCGCTGAAATCGCGGCTCGCGCTGAACGCATCGGTCCGTCGCGACGGCGCATGGAAAACCATACCGGCTGTCGAACTGGTGCCGGGCGACGTGGTGAAGCTTTCGCTGGGCGCCGTGGTTGCCGCGGATGTGCACCTCACCGGCGGCGAAGTCCTGCTTGACCAATCCATGCTCACCGGGGAATCGGTGCCCATCGAAGCTGGCGCGGGTGTCCAGACCTATGCCGGGGCACTGGTGCGGCGCGGCGAGGCGGTGGCGGAGGTCACAGCGACCGGCGCGCGTACCAAGTTCGGCCGCACCGCCGAACTCGTCCGCACCGCCCATGTCACAAGTTCTCAGCAGAAGGCGGTGTTGCGCGTGGTGCGCAATCTCGCCGCGTTCAACGGCATCGTCATCGCGCTGCTCGTGATCTACG
The DNA here is from genome assembly GCA_049587575.1 of Bradyrhizobium sp. GTDB lineage: Bacteria > Pseudomonadota > Alphaproteobacteria > Rhizobiales > Xanthobacteraceae > Bradyrhizobium. The sequence goes on along the minus strand of JBAVEE010000842.1, from coordinate 2,763 downwards.
CCCGGTTTCTCAAGATGCCGCTCGATGAAATCATTCCGCTTATTCTAACGGCCGTCCTCGCGTCGATTCCGGTGGCGCTGCCGGCCACCTTCACCCTCGCGTCGGCGCTCGGAGCACGGGCGTTGGCCAAGCTCGGCGTCCTGCCGACCCGCCTCTCCGCGGTGGATGAAGCGGCGACGATGAACGTCCTGTGCGCCGACAAGACAGGAACGCTGACCGAGAACGCGCTGACGGTCGCGACCGTTCGCCAAATGCCCGGCTTCGATGACGCCCATGTTCTGGCGCTGGCTGCGCTGGCCAGTTCGGATGGCGGGCAGGACCCGGTAGATGGGGCCATTCGGTCTGCCGCCTTGGGAAAGAAGGCTTCCGACACCCCTAAGATCATCAAATTCGTGCCGTTCGATCCGGGGACGAAGATGTCCGAAGCGACGGTGCAGGGCCCGGGCGGCGGGACGCAACGCGTCGTGAAAGGCGCCTTCGCAGCGGTGGCCGGCCTCACCCAGCCGTCGGCGACGGCAACAGCCGCCTCAAAGGAGCTCGAGGAGAAAGGCTTCAGGGTGCTGGCGGTCGCGGCCGGACCGCCGGATGCGGTGAAGCTGGCCGGGCTCATTGCGCTGAGCGACCCGCCTCGCAGCGACTCGGCGGCGCTCGTTACCGAATTGCACCAACTCGGCGTCCGCACCGTTATGGTCACGGGCGACGCACCGGCGACGGCAGCCATTGTCGCTCATGCCGTGGGGCTCGATGGGGCAGTTTGTCCGCCAGGGCCGATTCCCGACAGCGTCCGCCCCGAGCAGTTCGCCGTCTTCGCCGGCGTCCTGCCGGAGGACAAGTACAAGCTTGTCAAGGCGTTCCAGAAGGGCGGCCATACCGTCGGAATGTGCGGCGACGGCGCCAACGATGCGCCGGCATTGCGCCAGGCGCAGATCGGTATCGCGGTGTCGACGGCAACGGATGTCGCGAAATCAGCCGCCGGAATGGTGCTGACCGAGCCCGGGCTCGCCGGCATCGTTGCCGCAGTCAAGGAAGGGCGAGTGACATTCCAGCGCATCCTGACCTACACGCTGAATTCCATCATCAAGAAGATCGTGACGGTTCTCTTCCTGATCGTTGGTCTGGTCATGACAGGGCACGCCATTTTGACTCCACTGCTGATGGTGATTGTGATGATCGCCGGTGATTTCCTGGCGATGTCATTGACGACGGACAACGTGCGCCCTTCTCCGATGCCGAACTCCTGGAGGATCGGCAGCTTGACGATGGCGGGCGTCGTCATGGGTATCTGTCAGCTGGCCTTCTGCAGCGCCGCCCTGGCCGTTGGCAAATTCGAGATCGGCCTGGAAATCGACGAACTCAGGACCCTCGCCTTCATAGCCCTGGTGTTCGGGAGCCAGGCGACCATCTATGCCATTCGTCAGCGGCGGCACCTGTGGGGAGCCCGGCCCAGCCTATGGCTTGCCGTGTCGTCTGCAGCCGATGTCCTCATCGCCGCCACGTTGGCTGTCGGCGGAATCGCAATGACTCCTCTGCCGCCCTCGATGATCGCTGGCACGCTGGCCGCAGCGGTGGCTTTGACGTTCGTTTTGGACATGGTGAAGCTTCCGGTATTCGCTCGTCTCGGCATTATCTAACGCAAAATGTCTGGTCGCCTCTCCTGAACGAGCGGGCTGGCAGCATCCCGGCGGCCCTCCAGTATCCCACCCGATTGAACACTACTCACGCAGCTTGCACCGGAGAACACGAATGAAGATCAATGGCAGGGAATTCCGGGTACCAGAGGGACAAGAGGTCAATCTCAACAAGTGGCCGACGCTCGTCGCTCCCGTATACAAATCGAAGGACCAGTATCAAACTCTCCTCGAAGAGCACGTCGCGAAATTGAGCTCGCAACAGCAGCTTCTCTACGCGTCCAATCGCCATGCCGTGCTGTTGATTTTCCAGGCCATGGACGCGGCAGGAAAAGACGGCGCCATCAGGCACGTGATGTCCGGTGTCAATCCACAAGGCTGCCAGGTGTTCAGTTTCAAACATCCCAGCGCTGCCGAACTGGAGCACGATTTCCTGTGGCGCACCACCCGCGATCTACCGGAACGCGGTCAGATCGGCATCTTCAACCGTTCCTACTACGAAGAAGTCCTGATCGCTCGCGTGCATCCGGAGATACTCCGCGGTGAAGGCGTGCCGCGCACTCTGCTTGACGAACAAACCGTCTGGCAGGGCCGGTATCGGTCCATCGTCGACCTGGAGAACCACCTCCACCGCAACGGAACGGTAATCATCAAGTTCTTCCTGCACCTCTCGGCGGAAGAACAGCGCAGGCGCTTCCTCGATCGCATCAAGGAGCCGGACAAAAACTGGAAATTCAGCATAAACGACATCGAGGAGAGAAAGTTCTGGGATCAGTACATGAGAGTCTATGGCGAATGCTTGAGTGCGACGAGCACACCCACCGCGCCATGGTACGCAGTTCCCGCCGACGACAAGGAGAACGCACGGTTGATCGTTTCGCAGATCATCCTCGACACGTTCAAAGGGCTGAAGATGGCATATCCCAAAACTGATGCCAAACGCCGCAGGGAACTGCAAACAATCGCGAAGCGGCTTGCGAAGTAGAACGCGGGCATGGTGGTGCCATATCGTTGTCACGGCAACCCAGGCAGACCACCGGCAGCGTGTGCGCAAGCTGCAGTCAACGCCCTTGGTCCTGCGTGGCGGGACAAGTGCATCGCCCGCCTCTCTCAGCCTGGACGTTCGGCGGCCTCA
>JBAVEE010000841.1:0-2752 GCA_049587575.1 Bradyrhizobium sp. | reverse complement strand
ATCTCGATGACAGATTTCAATATCTGTCAGTCAATATTCCGTGATTTTGAGCGTCTTTCGCCGTCGGGCGGCCAGTGGGCCCTGCCCGGCCTCCCTTTCTCCCGGTTTGTCTCCCCCGGCCCGCTCTGCTAAAGCGCGGCGTACCCCCCAAAAACCTCAGAGTCGTCGATGATATCCCGCTATACCCGCCCGGAAATGGCCGCCATCTGGGAGGCCCAGACCCGCTTCAAGATCTGGTTCGAGATCGAGGCGCATGCGGCGGATGCGCTGGCGGAACTGGGGGTCATTCCGAAGGAGGCCGCGAAAGCGGTCTGGACCAAGGCCCGCGACGTCATTTTCGATGTGGCGCGGATCGACGAGATCGAGCGTGAAACCAAGCACGACGTCATTGCCTTCCTGACCCACCTCGCGGAAATCGTCGGCCCCGAAGCGCGCTTCGTCCACCAGGGCATGACCTCGTCCGACGTGCTCGACACCTGCCTCAACGTCCAACTGACCCGTGCCGCGGACCTCCTGATATCCGATATCGACAAGGTGCTGGCGGCGCTGAAGAAGCGCGCATTCGAGCACAAGATGACGCCGACCATCGGCCGCTCGCATGGCATTCATGCCGAGCCGGTGACGTTCGGGCTGAAGCTCGCTTACGCTTATGCCGAATTCACCCGCGCCCGCGAGCGGCTCGTGCTCGCTCGCCGGGAAGTCGCGACCTGCGCGATCTCGGGCGCCGTCGGCACCTTCGCCCAGATCGATCCGCGCGTGGAGGAGCACGTGGCCAAGGCGATGGGGCTAAGGCCGGAGCCGATCTCCACGCAAGTGATTCCGCGCGACCGCCACGCGATGTATTTTGCCACGCTGGGCGTGATCGCCTCGTCGGTCGAACGGCTCGCCACCGAAATCCGCCATTTGCAGCGCACCGAGGTGCTGGAGGTTGAGGAATTCTTCTCCGAGGGCCAGAAGGGCTCATCGGCGATGCCGCACAAGCGTAACCCGGTGCTGTCGGAAAATCTCACCGGCCTGTCGCGCATGGTGCGCGCCTACGTGACGCCGGCGATGGAGAATGTCGTGCTGTGGCACGAGCGCGACATCTCGCATTCCTCGGCCGAGCGCATGATCGCGCCCGACGCCACGGTGACGCTGGATTTCGCCCTCAACCGGCTGGCGGGCCTGATCGACAAACTGCTGATTTATCCCGAAAACATGATGAAGAATCTCGACCGGCTCGGCGGGCTGATCCATTCGCAGCGGCTTCTGATCGCGTTGACCCAGAAGGGCTGTAGCCGCGAGGACGCCTACAAGCTCGTACAGCGCAACGCGATGCCGGTGTGGCGCGGCGAAGGCGACTTCCAATCGCTACTGAAGAGGGACGCCGACGTGAAGAAATATCTCACGGACGCCGAGATATCCGAGCAATTCGACCTCGGCTATCACTTCAAGCACGTCGACACGATTTTCAGGCGCGTGTTCGGGGAAGCGTGAAGCGAAGCCCTCAGCGCGCCGGGGGCTTTGGCAATTTTTCCAGTTCAATATCGGCCGTGCCCTGGTTGTTCGACCAATAGAAGAAGCCATAGACCCACGGCAGACCGATGACGGTGTCGTTGACGTAGAGAAACACCTCGCCGCTGCTTCGCGGTTCGAATGTCGTGGTCCATTTCCCGTCCTTTTGCTCCTCCAGATCGAGCAAATGCTCTTCGAGGCCGGGGCCGCCGACGCGCAGAATGGTCGCGAACCAGTTCGACCAGATCAACCGCCGGTAAGGCGCGCCCGGCAACTGCAGCCAGGCGGCCTGATGATGGTCGAAGCCGTTGGGGCCGGTCTGCGTTTCACCGTCCTTCCAGGGTTTCCGGATCGTCAGCTTGATCCGATAAGTCTCCCCCTGCTTCACTTTCAGGCCGGTCGCGTTGCAGGCCATCGCGGTATCCATGACGGAAGCGGCGGTGGCCGCGTTTTCCACTTCGACGCCGTCGGTTCCCTTGCAGATCAGGCCGAGCGTGTTGGCCGCTCCGAATGCCAGCCACCAGAACAGCCACCACATGATGATCGTGGGGAGAATCCAGTGCGTCAGGACATAAAACGTCGCCGGATAGATGCCAAACCTGCGCAGCCGATACACGGCGGCCCGCCAGCCCGCCAGCCTGATGTGCCTGGCCGGCGCATGCCAGGCGACGCGCGCGACGTCGCGAACGGTCTGTTGAAGATTCGCGCCAAACAGCAGCGACACGCCGATGGCGACCGCGCCGATCAGCACAAAGCCCGGTGCGTTGCGAAAGGCGACAAACCATGGATCGAGGGCTGCGGGAAGAAACGATGTGGCGGCATTGACGATCGGGTTCACGAATCCACCGACGCTGCCACGGCCAAAAACGGGCGCGTAAATCACGAAGAACGGAATCGAAGCGACGAACAGCGTGCAAAACACGGTGAGGAAATAGACGACGCGGCGCAGCCAGATCCAGTTCCAAACGTCATCCTGGACACTGGACCGTCCCGGCGGATCCACCCGGTGCGGCCCCTCGAATACCGCTCCGGCGCCGTCGGTGAACTTGTAGCGATCGGGGGCCGGAATGACGACGGGGGCATAGCGGTCGGTGCCCTGCTCAATACGCTCGAAGACGGAATCGTGAATGGTCGGCTTCGGCACCGGCAGGACCTGCCGCGACATGTCCGGATGCAGGTCCTCAAGGATTTCCGCCTGCGGATCGTCCTGCTTCCGCAGCAACCGCCAGATGGTGCGGGCATCGGCGCGGATCGAAAG
>JBAVEE010000840.1:0-4691 GCA_049587575.1 Bradyrhizobium sp. | reverse complement strand
GTCCCGCGCCGGGACCGCCACGGCCGCCACCAGCACCGCCCCGCTCAGCGCCCGGGCCGGCGCCGAACACCGGCTTCGGCTTCATCGGCAGCAGGCCTTCGCGCTGCAACTTCTTGCGGGCGAGCTTGCGTGCGCGGCGCACCGCTTCGGCCTTTTCACGGGCCTTCTTTTCGGAGGGCTTCTCGTAGTGACCGCGGAGTTTCATCTCGCGGAAAATGCCCTCGCGCTGCATCTTCTTCTTCAGCGCCTTGAGGGCTTGATCGACATTGTTATCGCGAACGAGAACCTGCACGCGGCATCCTCTTTCAATTGATCGGATTGGATTCTGGTAAAGCAAAGGGCCGGCAAAAGGCCTAGCCCTTAACCTTGAGGGCGCGGATGTATCAGACAAAGGTGGGAATGTCCACCGGCGGGACGCAAATACGGGTGCCGAGCGTGGTCAAATCCGCCCTTGTCAGGCCCTGGGACCCGATCAGGCGGGTTTTGGGTGGACTTCAGCGTGGACTTCAGCGTGGACTTGGGTCACGTGCCCCATCTTCCGGCCCGGCCGCGGCTTACCCTTGCCGTAGAGGTGGACGGTGGCGCCCGGCACCGTCAGCCATTGCTGATAGCTGTCGATGTCGTTCCCGATCAGATTGGTCATGGTGACCGGGCCGTGGCGGACGGGCTTGCCCAGCGGCCATCCCGCGATGGCGCGGATATGCTGCTCGAATTGCGAGATCGACGCGCCGTCCAGCGTCCAGTGCCCGGAATTGTGCACCCGGGGGGCTATCTCGTTGACCAGGAGCTCCGGCCCGCCGTCGCCCTGCACCACGAACATCTCGACCGCGAGCACGCCGACATAATTCAGGGCATTGGCGATGCGCTGCGCCACGTCGCGCGCCTGCGCCGCCAGCGCGTCGGGGATGGCAGCCGGCGCGCGCGAGATTTTCAGGATGTGATCGCTGTGTTCGTTTTCGGTGACGTCGAAGCATTCGACCTGGCCGTCGGCCGATCGCGCGGCGATCACCGAGATTTCGCGCTCGAACGGAATGAAGGCCTCGAGGATCGCTGATTTCGTGCCGAGGTCCTGCCAGACCTGATCCGGGTCGTCTCCGTCACGGATGATCGCCTGGCCCTTGCCGTCGTAGCCGAAGCGACGCGTCTTGATCACGGCGGGGAGGCCGATTTTCCCGATCGCCGAACGCAAGGTAGCCGCCGACGACACGTCGGCATAATCGGCGGTACCGATCCCCAGTCGTCTTACAAAATCCTTTTCGACGAGACGGTCCTGAGTGGTCTCCAGGATTTTCCGCTCGGGCAGCACCGGACGGCGCGCCGCCAGGATCATCGCCGAGGCCGCCGGCACGTTCTCGAACTCATAGGTGATGACGTCGACCTCGTTGGCGAAGAGTTCGAGCGCATCGACATCGGCATATTCGGCGCAGGTCGCGTTCGCCACGACATCGAATGCCGGCGAATCCGGGTCGGGTGAAAACACCTGGCACCGCAGGCCCAGGCGCGCCGCTGCCATCGCCAGCATCCGGCCCAATTGTCCGCCGCCGAGAATTCCGATGGTGTCGCCGGGCTTGAGCTTCACCTGGTTTGCCGCCGTCACGCAGATTCCTCCGGACGCTCGGCTACCGCCTCGGTCTGCGCCTTGCGCCAGTCGGCAAGTCTCGCTGACAGCGCCTTGTCGTTCAGCGCCAGCACGCTGGCGGCAAGCAGCGCGGCGTTGACGGCGCCGGCCTTGCCGATCGCCAGCGTTCCGACCGGGACGCCGGCGGGCATCTGGACGATGGAATAGAGCGAATCGATGCCGGACAGCGCCTTCGATTCAATGGGCACGCCAAAGACCGGAAGTTCCGTCAACGACGCGGTCATGCCCGGCAGGTGCGCAGCGCCACCGGCGCCGGCGATAATGATCTTGAAGCCGGCCGCCTGGGCGCCCTTGGCAAAGGCGAACAGCCGGTCCGGGGTGCGATGGGCGGAGACGATGTGTTTCTCGCTGCCGATGCCGAGCCCATCCAGGGTTTCGGCGGCGTGGCGCATGGTGTCCCAGTCCGACTGGCTTCCCATGATGATAGCTATCGGGGCGCGCATGCGATCAATTCTTTTCGGGAATCCAAAAACATAGGCCGGATTATAAGATCGGCCCTCGGTTCGGCAAGGTGTGGCAAGGGGTCGGGAATGGACTATCCTGTCTTGGTGAGGACCGGCAAGCCTTCTTAAAGCATGATCCCGATCCGGGGGGGGGGACGCGTTAACGCAGGGGGGTGCCGGTTTTGAGAAAAAGTTCATGCCCAAACCGAAGATTGGGTGAAGGGTTTGACGCAACGAAGCCGGATCGGACCCCAGACAGAGGCTCATGAAGAAGAAAACCGGGACGGCGGCCGCGAAGGCCGCGAAACGCAGCAAGGGCGTCGTGGCGAAGCGCAAACCTGCGCGGCAACCGGCGTCGGCGCCCCGCTCGTCGGTGGCGGGCGGTGACGCCAAAGCGCAGATTCGCCGGCTCAGGACTCAACTGGCGCAGGCGCTGGCGCGTATCGACCAGTTGCAGGCGTCGGCCGATACCGATTTCCTGCTGGAAATTCCCAACCGGCGCGGTTTTGAGCGCGAACTCAACCGCGCGGTCGCCTATATCAAGCGCTATCATGCGAGCGGCGCGGTGATCGTGCTCGACGTCGATCGTCTCAAGCCGATCAACGACACCTTCGGGCACGCCGCCGGCGATTCCGTGCTGAAAGCGATCGTAACTGCGCTCTCGCGCCAAATCCGCTCCTCTGACGTGATCGGGCGGCTGGGCGGCGATGAGTTCGCGCTGCTGATATGGAATCTCACCGAGACCGACGCACACGCCAAGGCGGCGGCGCTGGAACGGGCCGTCGACGGTCTCAGCTTCGTGTTCGGCGGCCGCACCGTCACCACGGGCGCATCCGCCGGCGTGGCTATTCTGGGACCGCATTCCGAAGCGGGACGGGCGCTGGAAGAAGCCGACTGCGCGATGTATGTGCGCAAGGCGCAACGGCGTCATGAAGCCTGAGGTACAATCCCTTAATCACCCGGATTCACCGCCGCTCTCTCCAACCCGCCGAGCAGGATCATGACCAAGCCCACGCCGTTTATGCTCAGGATTCCGGACGCCGACATTGCCGACTTGCGCGATCGGCTGGCGCGCTCACGCTTCCCCGACCAGGCGCCGGGCGAGCCATGGGCCTATGGCACCGATGTGGCCTATCTGCGCGGGCTCGTGGAACATTGGCGCGACGATTTTGACTGGAGGGCGGAGGAAGCCGCGCTCAATGCCTTTCCGCAATTCCGCGTTCCGCTCGACGGCATCGACCTCCATTATCTGCATGTGCCGGGGGTCGGCCCCAATCCCATGCCGCTGCTGCTGCTGCACGGCTGGCCCGGCTCGGTGTTCGAGTTCCTCGAAATCATCCCCCGTCTCACCGATCCCGCGCGCTTCGGCGGCGACGCCCGCGACGCCTTCACCGTGGTGGCGCCCTCGCTGCCGGGATACGGGCTTTCTTTCCAGCCCGGCCAAAAGCGGTACGGCGTTCCCGAAATGGCGGACTGCGTCTCCTCCCTCATGCACGACGTCCTCGGCTTTTCCCGATTCGGCGCGCAGGGCGGCGATTGGGGAGCCGCGGTCGCCAGCCGGCTAGGTTATGCGCATGCGGACCGGATGATCGGCATCCACATCAATCTGATGATGGCCGCCGGCCGCGATCCCAAAGCCTTTCCCAATCCGACCGAGGAAGAGCGGCGTTACCTCGATGAACTTTCGCATTGGTTGCGTGAAGAGAGCGGCTATCAGTGGATCCAGGGCACCCGCCCGCAGACGCTTGCCTTCGCCCTTACCGATTCACCCGCCGGTCTTGCGGCATGGATCGTGGAAAAATTCCGCGCCTGGTCCGATTGCGGCGGCGACGTCGAGCGCGCGATCAGCCGGACCCGCATGCTCGCCGACATTTCGCTTTATTGGTTTACCGGGGCGATCGGCTCGTCGTTCTGGCCGTATTATGCAAGGCGGCACGGCTCGGAGATCCTGCCGGCGGGCGAGACCATCGCGGTGCCGACCGGCTACGCGCAATTCCCGCGCGAAATCCTCAAACCACCGCGCAACGTCGCGGCGCGGGTGTTCCAGGACATCCGCCGCTGGAGCGTGATGGAGAGGGGCGGACATTTTGCGGCCCTCGAGCAGCCGGAATTGCTGGCCTCCGAGGTGCGCGCCTTTTTCCGGGAATTGCGGTGACGCATTACAGCCCGCTCAGATCGTCCGGCACTTGGCCGAATTTTCCGAGCAATTGCGCATCGCCGAATTCGCCGATCATGGGATCGCCCGTGCGGCTGAAGGCGACCGCGCCGATGCAGCCGGCGGTGCGCGACAAGGCTTCCGCGCGCCGCAAGGCGCCCGACGAACTCTGGCATTCCTCTGCGGCTCCCGCGACCGGCGATCCGGTATCGTCCTGCTGGAATGGCATTGCAACGTAATAGGTGACATCGGCCATTGCGTTGCTCCCGTCCTGTTCGATCAGGCCGCGTCGCCCCGTGCCCGCGGCCGCCGCGCCGGGGCGCGGTCAGTTGAGGCTGCCTGCAATTCCCTCAATTCGATTTCCAGATATTCGTTGGCCATGATGAGCGCCTTGATCGTGCTGCGCTGGTTTCCGTCGCACATCGCGATCGCCTGGTCGCAGGCCTGCTCGTAA
>JBAVEE010000839.1:0-2492 GCA_049587575.1 Bradyrhizobium sp. | reverse complement strand
TCCCCGACCTGGCGCCGCTGCCGGGCGAGCCGATCGTCGACAAACCCGGCAAGGGATCGTTCTGTGCCACCGATCTGGAGCTGATGCTGCGGCTGCGCGGCATCGAGAACCTCGTGCTCACCGGCATCACCACCGATGTCTGTGTCCACACCACCATGCGGGAGGCGAACGACCGCGGCTTTGAATGCGTCCTGATCGAGGACTGCTGTGCCGCCACCGACAGGAGCAATCACGACCACGCGCTGAAGATGATCAAGATGCAGGGCGGCGTGTTCGGCGCCGTCGCTACCTCTGCCGCGCTGATCGGCGCGCTGTCATGATTGTCGGCGAAACGCCGCTGCCGAGCGGGCCCCTTGGCGTCGACGCCATCGCCATGACGATGCGGTTTGGCGACTTCGTCGCATTGGACAAGGTCGAATTGAAAGTACGCCCCGGGTCGTTCCATGCACTGCTTGGCGAAAACGGCGCCGGCAAGAGCACGCTCGTCAAATGCATCATGGGCTATTATCACCCGACCGAGGGCGATGTACTGGTCGGCGGCCGCGAACAGGCGATCGCCAACCCGAAGGACGCCCATGCGCTCGGCCTTGGCATGGTGTACCAGCATTTCACCCTGGTGCCTGCGATGACGGTAGCCGAGAATCTGGTTCTGGCGCGCGACGACGTTCCCACGGTCGTCAACTGGGCCAGGGAAAAGCAGGAACTGGAAACGTTTCTGGGACGCATGCCGTTCAAGGTGCCGCTCAACGCCAGAGTTTCCGACATTTCCGCCGGCGAACGGCAAAAATGCGAAATCCTCAAGCAGCTTTACCTGAAGCGGCGGTTTCTCATTCTTGACGAGCCGACATCGGTGCTGACCCCGGGCGAAGCCGACGAAGTGCTGGGCATGCTGCGGGCCATGGTCGTCGACGACGGCCTGACGATCCTGATGATCACCCACAAATTCCGCGAAGTGATGGCGTTTGCCGACGAGGTGACGATCCTTCGCCGCGGAAAACTGGCGGGCCATGGCAAGGTCGCCGATCTCACCCCTGACGGCATGGCCCGGATGATGATCGGCGCGGAGGAATTGACGCTTCAGCCGCCCCGGGTCGGCGAAGTGGGCGATACCCGGCTTGAACTCGATAAGCTCAACGCGTTTGACGATGCCGGCGCGGTCGCGGTTCACGACGTTTCGCTCGCGGTTCGAGGCGGCGAGATCGTCGGCATTGCCGGGGTCTCCGGTAACGGCCAGCGGCAGCTGGTCGAGGTGCTTGCCGGTCAGCGCGAGGCGGAGAGCGGCGAAATCCGCGTCATCGGCGAGGTCTACCACGCCACCCGGCAGGAGATGCGCCGGCACAAGATGTCGCTGCTGCCGGAAGAACCGCTGAAGAACGCCTGCGTCGGAGGCATGAGCGTCGCCGACAATCTCGCCTTCCGCGAATTCGACCGCGCGCCGTTTGCCAGCGGCGGCTGGTGGCTCAACCGCGCGGCCTTTCGCAGCGACGCGGAGAGGAAAATCGGCCTCTACAAGATCAAGACCCGCACGCCGGATACCCCGATCTCGGCGCTCTCCGGCGGCAATGTGCAGCGCGCCGTGCTGGCGCGCGAGCTGGGCGGTGATGTCGAGGTTCTGATCGCCGCCAATCCCTGCTTCGGACTGGATTTTGCCGCGGTCGCGCAGATTCATGCGGAGATCATGGCCGCGAGAAACCGCGGTGCCGCGGTGCTGCTGGTGAGCGAAGACCTCGACGAATTGCTCGAACTGTCGGATCGTCTGGTGGTGATGTTTCACGGCCAACTCGTCTACGAGGCCCGCGCCAGCGAAGCCGACCTCACGGAAATCGGGCGGCACATGGCGGGGCACTGATCCGCGCTTGAGCCCCGGTTTTGATTGGGGCAGACCGAGGTTCCGTCCCTATATTTTCTGACGCGTTTTCTTCGCGCCGACCGATATCCCCACAGCAGGCGCGGGGCGGCTTTCCCTCGAAAGCGCCATGGCTTGCCTGTCCCTTCCGCCGTCTGCATGATGGGCGGAGCGGCAGGAGCGGCCATGAGCAGCATTTCGAATCCGGACAGGTCCGAACCTGACGAACATTTTCTACGCCGTTCGTTCGATGTCGCCCGCCGCGCCATCACCCACGGCAACCATCCGTTTGGCGCGATTCTTGTCGATGAGAACCGCAATGTCCTGATCGAAGTCGAGAACGGCTACATGCCGGCGCATGACGGGACCGCCCATGCCGAGCGCCTGCTCGCGACGCAGGCCTGCAGGACGCTCGGCGCGGACGTGCTCCGAAATGCCACGCTGTATTCATCCGCCGAACCCTGCGCGATGTGCGCGGGCGCGATCTACTGGGCCGGGATTGGCCGTGTGGTCTACGGTCTGAGCGAACATCGCCTGCGCGCCGTCACCGGCAATCACCCGGAAAACCCGACGCTCGATCTGCCGTGTCGCGAGATATTCAAAAACGGACAGCGCGCGACCGAGGTCGTCGGACCTTTGCTGGAAG
>JBAVEE010000838.1:0-3602 GCA_049587575.1 Bradyrhizobium sp. | reverse complement strand
ATCTTCATCACCGGCGGCGTGGTTTCTTCGCTCGGAAAAGGTCTGGCATCGGCGGCTCTTGGCGCGCTGCTGCAGGCGCGCGGCTACAAGGTCCGGCTGCGCAAACTCGATCCCTACCTGAATCTCGATCCCGGAACGATGTCGCCCTACCAGCACGGCGAAGTGTTCGTGACCGATGATGGCGCGGAGACCGACCTCGATCTCGGCCATTACGAGCGCTTCACCGGGCGTCCCGCCACCAAGGCGGACAACATCACCACCGGGCGTATCTATCAGGACATTCTTACCAAGGAGCGGCGCGGGGACTATCTCGGCGCCACCATCCAGGTGATCCCGCACGTCACCAACGCGATCAAGGATTTCATTCTCGACAGCAATGACGATTTCGACTTCGTGCTGTGCGAGATCGGCGGCACCGTCGGTGATATCGAGGGCCTGCCGTTTTTCGAGGCGATCCGCCAGATCAAGAACGATCTTCCGCGCGATCATGCCATCTACATCCATTTGACGCTGCTGCCGTTCATCCCCAGCGCCGGCGAGCTCAAGACAAAGCCAACCCAGCACTCGGTCAAGGAATTGCGCTCGATCGGCATCCAGCCGGACATCCTGCTGTGCCGCACCGACCGCCCGATCCCGAGGGAAGAGCGGCGCAAGCTCGGGCTGTTCTGCAATGTGCGCGAAAGTGCCGTGATCGAGGCGCGTGACGTCGACAACATCTACGCCGTGCCGGAGGCTTATCACGCCGCCGGCCTCGACGACGAGGTGCTGGCGGCGTTCGGCATCACGCCGAAGCTTCCGCCGGAGCTGCAGAGCTGGCATGTCATCAACGAGCGGATACGCAATCCCGAAGGCGCGGTGACGATTGCCATCGTCGGCAAGTACACCGGGATGAAGGACGCCTATAAATCGCTGATCGAAGCCTTATCTCACGGCGGCATCGCCAACAAGGTGAGGGTCAATCTCGACTGGATCGAGAGCGAGGTATTCGAAAACGAAGATCCCGCGCCGTTTCTTGAACACGTCAACGGCATTCTGGTGCCCGGCGGCTTCGGCCAGCGCGGCGCGGAAGGCAAAATCCGCGCGGCGCAGTTCGCCCGCGAGCGGGACGTGCCGTATTTCGGCATCTGCTTCGGGATGCAGATGGCGGTGATCGAGGCGGCGCGCAATCTGGTCGGCATCGCCGAGGCGAATTCGACGGAGTTCGGGCCGACGCCCGAGCCGGTAGTTGGCCTGATGACGGAATGGCTGCGCGGCAACGAACTGGAAAAGCGGTCAAAAGCCGGCGATCTCGGCGGCACCATGCGCCTTGGCGCCTATCCGGCCGTGCTCAAACGCGGCAGCCGGGTGTCGGAGGTCTATGGCGGGGCTACCGAGATTTCGGAGCGCCATCGTCACCGCTACGAGGTCAACACCGCCTACAAGGATCGGCTCGAGCAGCATGGCCTGAAATTTTCAGGTCTCTCGCCTGACGGCGTGCTGCCGGAGATCGTGGAATATGAGGACCATCCCTGGTTCATCGGGGTCCAGTTCCACCCCGAACTGAAGTCGCGTCCCTTCGAGCCGCATCCCCTGTTTGCCTCCTTCGTTGAGGCCGCGATGGCGCAGTCGCGGCTGGTTTGATGCCATGCGTCGGCGGCCTTTGACGGACGCGCCGATTGTTGCGACAAAACGATCGCCATTATCGTCCGGAAAACAAATCAGGGAGTTACGCCGATGATTTACGAAACCCGCGTCTATCGCTGTGTGCCGGGCCGCCTGCCGGCGCTGCTGAAGCGTTTCGAGACCATCACGCTGAAGCTGTTTGAGAAACACGGGATCAGGCAGGCCGGTTTCTTCACCACGCTGATCGGCGAATCCAATCAGGAGCTGACCTATCTGCTCGCCTGGGAGTCGCTGGCGGAGCGCGAGAAGAAGTGGACGGCCTTTCAGACCGATCCCGATTGGATCGCCGCGCGCGCGCAAACCGAGGCGGACGGCCAGATCGTGGGCAACATCGTCAGTCAATTGCTGGTGCCGACCGCTTTCTCCGCGGTGAAGTGACCGCGACCCGGAGGAGGGGCGCCCTGCGGTCTCGCCACATCACTCGTGCCTGGTGATCGACAACGAAGCGGAATTCGACGCCGGCGCCAAATTTTTACGGCCGGCGGCCACGACCGCCACCTCTGGTGCTTGCACAACCCTGATATACGGGGCCGCATGGATATTGAGGGCGCATTCGACCGTCGATCAGGCTACGCCATCTGTGCAAGCCTGATTGCGAGGCCACAGCGCCGACCCCTTGGTGAATGCGTGGGCAGGGGTTGATCCGGCCGCCGCCGCCCGGCATGGTCACGGGCGGCAAAAAAGGAAGCGTCTTGAATATTTCAGCTGCGCCGGTGGTCTCTGCGGGGCCGGTCAAATTCGGCAATCATCTGCCGATTTCGATCATCGCCGGCCCGTGCCAGCTCGAGAGCCGCGCCCACGCGCTTGAGGTGGCCAGCGCGCTGAAGGAGATCGCAGGCCGGCTCGGAATCGGTCTCGTCTACAAGACCTCGTTCGACAAGGCCAATCGTACCAGCGCATCCGCCGCGCGCGGAATCGGGCTCGCGGAGGCGCTGCCGATCTTTGCCGAGATACGCTCATCGCTGGGTTTGCCTGTACTCACTGACGTCCATGAAGTCGCGCAATGTGCACAAGCGGCGCAGGCCGTCGATGTGCTGCAGATCCCGGCCTTCCTGTGCCGGCAGACTGATCTGCTGCTGGCGGCAGCCGCCACCGGCAAGGTCGTCAACGTCAAGAAGGGACAGTTCCTGGCGCCGTGGGACATGGCCAATGTCGTTGCCAAGATCACCGGCGCCGGCAACCCCAACGTCCTGGTCACCGAGCGTGGCGCTTCGTTCGGCTACAACACGCTGGTCTCGGATATGCGTGCGCTGCCGATCCTGGCGCGCACGACCGGCGCGCCCGTGATCTTCGACGCCACCCATTCGGTGCAGCAACCCGGCGGCAAAGGCACCTCTTCTGGTGGCGAGCGCGAATTTGTGCCGGCTCTGGCGCGTGCCGCGGTCGCGGTCGGCGTCGCCGGCGTGTTCATCGAAACCCATCCCGATCCCGACCATGCCCCATCCGACGGTCCAAACATGGTGCCGCTGGGCGAGTTCGAGGGCCTGGTCCGGACGCTGATGGCGTTCGACGCGATCGCCAAGAATATCACCCGGAATTCTGAAAAGAACGTGGCGCACTGATGCCGCAAACAGGGGTGCGGCCGCATGAGCCCCGCATGCCGCCGGCGATCAACATCATCGCGCTTGCGACCTTCGCGGCCAGCCTGTCGGCCCGCGCGCTCGATCCGGTGCTGCCGCGCATCGCCGACGAATTCGGCGTGAGCATCGCCACCGCCGCAAGTTTCTCGGCGGTGTTCGCCTTCACCTTCGCGATCGTACAGCCCGTGCTCGGCGCGGCGGCCGACATGTTCGGCAAGGCGCGGCTGATGATTGTGTGCCTGGTGCTGCTCGGCCTGGCGAACATCCTCGGCGCGATGTCGACGTCTTTTCCGCTGCTGTTCGCGACGCGCATTCTCGCCGGCATCGGCTCCGGCGGCGTCTTTCCGGTCGCGCTGGGCC
>JBAVEE010000837.1:0-5665 GCA_049587575.1 Bradyrhizobium sp. | reverse complement strand
GCGTGTCGCTGTGGAATGCGCCCGATGTCACCATCGCCGGGAATATTTTCCGCTACGGACGCGATGGTATCTTCACGATTGCAAGCCGCAAGGATCGCTTCATCGACAACCGCTTCGAACAAGTGCGGTTTGCGGTCCATTACATGTACACCAACGACAGCGAAGTGAGCGGCAATTTCTCGGTTGGCAACCACGTCGGTTACGCCATCATGTTTTCGAACCGGCTCGTGATCCGCAACAACATCTCGGACCGCGACCGCGACTACGGCTTCTTGTTCAACTATGCCAATTATTCCGAGATCGACGGCAATTGGGTAGCCGGCGGCTCGCTTGATAACATTGCCGGCAGCCGGGTCGAAGGTCCGGACGACGAGCGAGGCATGATGCCGGAGCCGACGCCGGCGCAGAGTCTTCGTTCCGGACCGGAAAAATGCGTCTTCATCTACAATGCCAATCACAACCGCATTCGGAGCAACTGGTTTGAAGGTTGCGGGATCGGGGTGCACTTCACGGCCGGCTCCGAGGGCAACGAGATCACCGGCAATGCCTTTGTCGGCAACCGCAATCAGGTGAAATATGTCGGCACCCGCGACCTCGACTGGTCGAAGGGCGGTCGTGGCAACTATTGGAGCGACAATCCGGCGTTCGATCTCAACGGCGACGGCATCGCCGATACAGCCTACCGGCCCAATGATCTGGTCGATCGGGTATTGTGGACCGCGCCGGCCGCCAAGGTGCTGATCAACAGTCCCGCGGTGCAGGTGCTGCGCTGGGCCCAGGCCCAGTTTCCGGCGCTCTACCCCGGCGGCGTCGTCGACACGCATCCCTTGATCGCGCCGCCGCCGAAGCCATCGTCCAGCCGGAGCCTGAAATGACCGCCACCGTCTCCGTGAGCGGCGTGACCAAAAGCTTCCGCGCGGTGCACGCGCTGCGGGACGTCTCGTTCGACCTCAATCCCGGACGGCTCAGCGCGCTGGTCGGCCATAACGGCGCCGGCAAGACCACGCTGATCAAGCTGATGCTTGGATTGATCCGCGCCGATCGCGGCGCGATCCGCGTGCTGAACGAGGACCCGGCGGCCGGCGAATTCTCGGCGCGGCGGCAGCTTGGATATCTGCCGGAAAACGTCGCCTTCAACGCCGCGCTCACGGGGCGCGAAACGCTGGCATTCTACGCCCGGCTGAAGCAGATCAAGCCGGCGTCGGCATGGGCGCTGCTCGACCGCGTCGGTCTGATGGATGCAGCCGATCGCAGGGTCGGAACGTATTCCAAGGGCATGCGGCAGCGTTTGGGCCTGGCGCAGGCCCTGCTGGGACGGCCGCGGGTGCTGTTGCTCGACGAGCCGACAACGGGATTGGACCCGGCGCTGCGCCAGACGTTCTATGAAATCCTCAACGAGCTTCGGGACGATGGCGCCACCGTCCTGATCTCGTCGCACGCGCTCAATGAACTCGAGGATCGCGCCGAACACGTCCTGATCATGAATCGCGGCGTGTTGGTGGCGCAGGGCACATTGGCGGAACTGCGCTCGATCTCGCAACTGCCGATCCGGGTGTCGGTCGATCTCGTCCCCGGTGCGAGCGGCGTGCCCGCATGGATGAACGGCGAGACGCTTGCAACCCCGCACGGTCGAATAGTGCTGGTGGCCAATGAGGCCCGCAAGATGGATTTATTGCGGGTCGCGGCCGGCGATCCGCGCGTCAGGAACATTGAAATCGCGGCGCCGACCCTGGACGATCTCTATGCTCATTTTCTGCAGGAGAATGCCGCGTGAGAACCATCGTCATCATCGCGGCCAAGGAAATCCAGGAAGGGTTGCGAAACCGCTGGGTTCTGGCAACCACGCTGCTGTTGGCCGCGCTCGCGCTGTCGCTGACATTCCTCGGCAGCGCGCCGACCGGCAATGTCGGCGCCGGCGCGCTCGATGTGGTTGTCGTCAGCCTGTCCAGTCTCACGATCTTTCTGCTGCCGCTGATCGCGCTGCTGATTTCCCACGACGCCGTGGTCGGCGAGATGGAGCGGGGCACGATGATCCTGCTGCTCAGCTATCCGGTCGGCCGCTATCAGGTCATCCTCGGAAAATTCTGCGGGCATGTTCTGATCCTCGCCTTCGCCACCGTGATCGGCTATGGCGCGGCGGCGGTGGCCCTTGCCATCACCGGGGCTTCGGCGCTGGCGGCAAGCTGGTACGCCTTCGCCGCCATGCTCGGAACCTCGATCCTGCTCGGCGCGGTGTTCGTGGCGATCGGGTATCTGATCTCGAGCCTGGTCCGCGACCGCGGCACCGCCGCTGGCCTCTCGGTGGGCATTTGGCTGCTGATGGTGCTGGTGTTCGACATGGCGCTGCTCGGCATCCTGGTGATCGATCAGGGGCGGTTTATCTCGGCGCGCGTGCTCGAGGCACTGCTGTTTCTCAATCCGACCGATCTCTACCGGCTGACCAATCTGACCGGCTTCAACGTCAGCCAGTTTTCCGGAATGGCCGGACTGGCCGGCACGGCGAGCGCGGGTATTGGTCTGCTGCTGGCAGGCTTGCTGGTGTGGATCGCCGCGCCGCTTGGGCTTGCGACAATGTTTTTTGCGCGGAGGGAG
The DNA here is from genome assembly GCA_049587575.1 of Bradyrhizobium sp. Classification (GTDB taxonomy): domain Bacteria; phylum Pseudomonadota; class Alphaproteobacteria; order Rhizobiales; family Xanthobacteraceae; genus Bradyrhizobium. Next base: position 3,073 of record JBAVEE010000837.1, on the reverse strand, counting down.
TTATGACGCTGCGGATCGTCTGCATCCTGCTGGCCGCTATCCTTCTGCCGGGGTGCAACCAAGGCGCGGCCAATTCGGTGGTTCCGCCGCCCGTCGCGCTCAACAGCGATGCGATGGGCGTGTTCTGCGGCATGAACCTGCTCGAACATCCGGGACCGAAAGGTCAGATCATCACGGCGAGCCGGATCGATCCGTTCTGGTTCACGTCGGTGCGCGACACCGTGGCGTTCACGCTGATGCCGGATCAGCCGCGCGACATCCGGGCGATCTACGTCTCGGATATGGCGCGGGCTTTGAGCTGGGACGATCCTGGCGCGAAAAACTGGATCGACGCGCGCAAGGCGTTCTTCGTGATCGAAAGCCGCAGGCAGGGCGGAATGGGCGCGGCCGAAGCGGTGCCGTTCGGCAATCGCCCCGCCGCCGACGCGTTTGCTGCGGCCAATGGCGGCAGGGTCGTCACGTTCGCGGAAATTCCAGGCGCCTATGTGCTGGGCAGCGACGCTGCCGAGGACCAGACAGAACACTCCGACGTGCGTCTCAACTGACGAGGAGCGACCGATGCTAGAGCGTTTTCAGGCGAAGTGGAGACCGGTTCGCGTCCAGAAAGCCAATCCAGAGCCCCGTTTCGATTCGATCGAAACGGAAAAGGCTCCGGATCGAAATCTCACGCGCCGACGCATGATTGCCATTGTCGCGACGGCAGCCGGGTCGGCGTTCCTGACGGGCGGCCGAACCGCGCAGGCCGGCGATGCCGTGCGATGGCAGGGATCGGCACTCGGCGCCCAGGTCTCGATCGAGATCTATCATCCGGGCCGCGCCGAGGCCGAACGGCTTGTCGAGCGATGTATCCAGGACGTGCGGCGGCTGGAGCAGCAATTCAGCCTGTACCGCGCCGATTCCGCGATCTGCGGCCTCAACCGCAGCGGTATTCTGGTTTCTCCCGACGCCGACATGGTCGCGCTGCTGAAGGCTTCGCTGCTGTTTGGCGATCTGACCGATGGCGCCTTCGATCCGACGGTGCAGCCGCTGTGGCAGCTGTATACGGAGCATTTCTCTTCCGAGAGGCCGGATCCGGACGGGCCGTCGCCGCAGAGGCTGGCCGAAGCGCTGGCGAAAGTGGGACACCGCGGCCTGCTGGTGAGCGCAGATCGGATAGCGCTGACCAAACACGGCGCCGCCATCACGCTGAACGGCATCGCCCAGGGTTACGCCACCGACCGCGTCGTCGACCGGCTGCGCCAGGCGGGCCTGTCGACGACGCTGGTCAATATGGGAGAAATACGGGCGATCGGAGCGAGACCCGAGGGGTCGCCATGGCGCATCGGCCTCGCCGATCCCGACAACCCCGGCGCGCTCACCGAAACCGTCGACCTCGTCGATCGCGCGGTCGCGACATCGGCGGGCGCCGGATTCCGGTTCGACCCCAAAGGCCGGTTTACGCATCTGTTCGATCCGGCGACAGGACGCAGCCCGTCGCTGTATCGCACCGTGAGCGTCATTGCGCCGACGGCCACCGAAGCGGACGCGCTTTCGACCGCATTCAGCCTGATGCCGGTATCCCGGATCCGGGACATCGTGTCTATCCGCCCGGATGTGCAGGCGCGCATGGTCGATTCGGGGGGAACTTTGATCGTATGTAACGCTTGAGAGATGCCATCTGGCGACGGTCTGAGCGGTGAGATCAGGCTATCCGCTCCCAACGGCCCCACCGAAACAGGAGAATAGGATGCAAAGATTCATTCTTGTTGCATTGCTGACGGTCGCAGGCGCTGGCGGAGCGAGCGCGCAAGATGCCGCCGCCGGAGAGAAGGTCTTCGGGGTGTGCAAGCTGTGCCATCAGATCGGCGAGAACGCGAAGAACGGCGTTGGACCGGTTCTTAACGGCGTCATCGGACGCAAGGCGGGCAGCTTTCCCGGCTATTCATATTCCGACGCCAACAAGAATTCGGGCATCACCTGGGACGAGGCGACTTTCCGCGAATACATCAAGGACCCGAAAGCGAAGGTTCCGGGCACCAAGATGGCCTATGCCGGCCTCAAGGACGAGCAGAAGATCAACGACCTCGTCGCGTTCCTCAAGCAGTTCGATGCCGACGGGAAGAAGAAGTAAGGGCCTGGGCCTGGCGGTCGAATTGCCGACAGGGACGGCCCGGAGCCGAAAATTACCGCGCGCCCCGACCCAACGAAGCTTCAGGTTTGCCGGAAGTACGGCCGATCCTTCAGGGTGAGGAAAGCGACCGGCGACGCCATCAGGATGGCGCCCATCACGAACGCCAGGATCGTCTCGCCGGCGCCGGCGCGGGCGGCAACGAATTCGGCTATCCCGATCGGATAGAACAGGGCAACCGCCGTCACCAGGCCGGGCGAGAAGCGCCCCCGGGCCTTGATGAAGGGCAGCACGTGAAAAAAGGTGGCGTTGATCAGCATCAGCGCCGCGAATGACAGCGGAGCCACGGTCATGCTGTCGGACAGTCCGGCCTGTGCGATACCGAGCACCACCACCACGGCGTTGGTAACATAAAAATCGGACCACTCCACCGGCAGGCCGATCACCGCGCGGGCCCAGTTGCGCCAGTCGAACGTGTGTTCCTCGAGAATGTGAACGGCGTACGCCGCAAGTGCCAACCATGCGTAGTCTGTCAGGGACATGCTCACTCCGGCAAGAATCGTAAGAACCCTCATCTGAAGGAAACCGGGGAATTTTACAATCCGCCCACCCCTTACGCTCCGGCACGGCCGGCGGCACATTTGACCGCAAGGCGCGGCATGCGGGGCCGCCGAAAAAGATATCCAGGGACGACGATATCCGGGGAAACCTCCATGGCTGCGGCTACCAAACCGGTTCACATCGAAGACAGCTACGTCGTCATCGAGACCTGAATTCTTGCCTTCGCAAGCCGGCATCCACTCTCGGACCAGGCCCGAGGGCATGCTTTTACGGAATATGCAGCCGGTCACTCGCAAGCTGCGTCTCTCGTGCTATAAGGCTGCTTCCCATTTCACGACAGGTGCGAGCGAATGTCGAAGCAGTCGATGCGCGAGGAGGCCGAGCGCCTGATCCGCGAAACCATGG
>JBAVEE010000836.1:0-2326 GCA_049587575.1 Bradyrhizobium sp. | reverse complement strand
CTCGCTAAACATCGAACTGCAGACGGCTCTGAACCCCGCCGACGAGCGCAAAGTTGAGCGCTTCGGTTGGACGTTCGCGCCCGGCGACAAAGTGATGCAGATCGAAAACGATTACGACAAGGAGGTCTATAACGGCGACATCGGCTATATCGACGATGTTAGTTCCGAAGACAGCGAACTTTCCGCAAGCTTCGACGGCCGCACGGTCATCTATGGGTTTGGCGAGCTCGACACACTGGTGCCGGCCTACGCAGCAACCATCCATAAGAGCCAGGGTTCGGAATACCCCGCCGTTGTGATCCCGGTGATGACGCAGCATTACACCATGCTGCAGCGAAACCTGCTCTATACCGGCGTCACCCGGGGCAAGAAGCTGGTCGTGCTGGTCGGTCAAAAGAAGGCCGTCGCCGTCGCGGTTCGCAACGTTTCGGGGCGAAGGCGGTGGTCGAAATTGAACGAGTGGCTAACATCAAGAACACCGTCGACGCCGATAAGATGAGGGCCGACTATGAATGTACGCAAAGCGCATAAGATTTGGCTCGAACAGTGCGATGCGGCTCAAACGATCAAGGCACGATTCGGGCTCACGGCGGCCTTCGACTACCTTGTCGGTGAGAAGTTGATGAGTTTTGCCAGCGCTGCTTCTAGACATCCCGACTTCGCGCGGGAACTGCCGCGGTTTGTTTCCGAGGTGAGACGCATGTTTACGCCGGATGAGATTGGCGCACAGTTGGCGCAAATCGAGCGTTCGCAAAACGAAAGGAACGTTGATATTTTGGCGGAGGAGGAGGATGATCTTCTTCGTGAGGATCCGGCCGCAGTCGCGGAATGCGTTCAGCAGTTCATGCTGGTCAAAGAATTGCTGACCGCGCCCATGCTCGGTACTTCGTGACAGAATGGCGAATTAACTCTCGATGTGGCGCGCGGCTCACCCCAAAAATCGCGGACATTTCCGGTGGGATCGTACGGTCTCACCGTCATGCTGACGCTGGAACCCGTTCTTACCCCGCATGGTTTGCTGACGCTGCGACAAACGGCGCAAGCTCCTGCGTCGGAGCCCGATCAGGGCTCGCGGCTGGAGAAAGCATTTTTACGGGGCTCAGGGCACGGATTGTTGTGGCTCGGCGCCGACGAAGTTGCGACGGTTCTCCCGCCGGTGTTGTCGTATTGGCGAGAGCTTGGAATGCGCTACATGACTGCACTGTGCGCTCTTCCTAGTGTTGGAGATGGCCGTACCAAGCCACCTGTGCCGATCCCCGCTGATGGCGAGTTGGACACGATAGCAGCGGCCGTTCCGCCTATGACCGGCGCGGAATACCTGACGACGTCTGTCCTGGCCAATCTTTGGCGAGGTATGGATGCGGCCTTTGATGCCGAGTTGGTGCAAGCCAAGCTCTCCGTGCAGGAGTTCCTCAAGAGCCGTCATCCGGCATGGAATTTGGTTGGGCGCGTTCATTTCAACCTCGCGGAGAACCGGAAGGACGAAGAAGCTCCGTTTGCGTTTCTTGCGACCTACACGACCCGACTCTCGGCTGAGGCCAGGGCCCAGCATCTGCCGCTCGGCAAGGCCTTGCAGGAGTATTCCGGTGCGAGGAACCGCCAACGCCTGCTCTCGCTGCTGATGCCCGTCCAGCGCGCCGCTGAGAGTTGCCCTTGGTTGAAGACGATGGTCAATGCCGGCGAAATCTTCCACCCGCTGCGCTGGAGCCCACAACAGGCTCTGCAATTTCTGAAGGATGTTCCCGCGCTCGAAAGCGCAGGGGTGGTCGTGCGAATGCCAGCGAGTTGGCGCATGAATCACCCAGCACGCCCGCAAGTGAAGGCAACGGTCGGAGGCAATGCGCCATCACAGCTGGGGATGGACGCGCTGCTCGACTTCCGAATGGAGGTGACGCTCGAGGGCGAAAGCCTCTCGAAGGCCGAGATCAAGCGACTCCTGGCGCATTCCGATGGATTGGCCTTAATCCGGGGCAAGTGGGTCGAGGTCGATCATGAACGGCTGAATCGCACACTCGAGCAATTTGAGGCCATCGAGCGCCGCGCCGCCGCCGATGGTCTTTCGTTCGGTGAGGCGATGCGAATGCTGGCTGGAGCTGGCATTGCCGGAGATAAAACTGCCGCACCAGCCGACATCGATTGGAGCCAGACCGTTGCCGGCCCCTGGCTGGCGGAGACGCTGGTGACCTTGCGCCATCCCGATTGGCTCTTGAGGGTCGACCCCGGTCAATATTTTCAGGGCACGCTGCGACCCTATCAGCAGTCGGGTGTGCAATGGCTCTATCTGCTAACGCAGCTCAAGCTTGGGGCTTGCCTTGCCGACGATATG
>JBAVEE010000835.1:0-2268 GCA_049587575.1 Bradyrhizobium sp. | reverse complement strand
TCGATTTCGTTGGCATCGAAGCCAATTGCACCGGCAGCTTGGTTGAGACGATGAGCAATATGCGGACCATCCGCCCCACTTTTTGCGCTGCAAAAATGGACGTTGCGGTCTTTTTCTGATGACACCGCATGGTTTTTTCGAAGAAGAAGGAGGGACCGTAAGGCTTTGGTTCAATACCTCCTCATTGGATAACATTGCAAAATGCACGACGCGCCCGCGCTGCGAAATTTTCGATGATCGAGTTGAAGCTGAACCAGAAGCAAGGACGAATATGAGCGAGAATATTACCGAGAGCGCGGGTCTGGCTACGACCAACCAAATTCACGGCCCTTCGCAAATCATGAAGCTGCCACGCCACATTGGCGCCTTCGATCTCGCGACCGCGCTGCTCATTGTGGCTATCGCCTCGATCGCGCTCTTGACCTTCCACGACTACGCGGTATCGAACGACGAGGGCCTGCAACATCATTACGGGCAGCTTATCCTCGAATACTACCGAAGCGGCATGACCGACGAGACGGTCTTCGGGTTTCGCGACCTCTATCTGTATGGCGGCCTGTTCGATATCGTTGGCGTGCGCCTCGGCGAGATCTTTACCAGCTTCGACGTCTATGACATCAGACATATTCTCTGCGCGCTGATCGGCGTCGCCGGCATCGCGGCGACCGCGGCCACGGCACGGACGATTTCCGGCTCTCGCGCCGGTTTCATTGCCGCAGTGGCGCTTGCCGTCTGCGGCTCCTGGTACGGCACCATGTTCAACCATACCAAGGACATTCCGCTCGCGGCCGGGATGATCGGCGCCATCTACATGCTGATACGCATCATGCGCCGGCTGCCGCGTCCGCACTTCGGCGACGTTCTGTTGTTCGGCTTGCTGACGGGATGCGCTCTCGGCATCCGCGTTCTCGCGCTGCTGCTGGTATTTTACGCTGGCTTTGCGGTGCTGCTTGCGATGCCGCAACCGCTGCAAGGAAACTGGCGATCGACCGGCCGATTCGTTATGCGATCGATTGCCTATCTCTCCCCCGCTTTTATCGTCGCTTATCTGATCATGATCGCGGCCTGGCCCTGGGCGGCGCTGGCGCCGCTCAATCCCATTCGCGGCCTGTTCGAGTTTGCCGAGTTTCAGAAACACATCGAAACCCTGCTTGACGGTCATATTTATCCGATGGAGACGGTGCCGCGCCTCTATGTGCCGATCTATATCCTGATCCGCGTCTCGCTGATGACGCTCGCCGGCGCAGCGGTTGCGCTGCTGTTTGCCGGTGCCTCGCCGCTGGCCCGCCGCGTCGGATGGCAGCAATCGAGCCGCCGCGAGATCGCATTGGTCGCGCTGACGGTCGCGTTCCCGCTTGCCTGTCAGGTGATCGCTAAAGGCCCCGCCTTCACCGGGTTGCGCCATTTCACGTTCGTGCTACCGCCGCTTGCGGTGCTGGCCGGCATCGGCATCGACGCCGCGGCGGTTGCCTTGTCGTCATGGCGAAAGCCGTTCGGGTTTGCCGCGCTCGCGGCCGCGAGCGTTTACTTCACCTGGAATGCCAGCGTGCTGGCCCGGCTCCACCCCTACGAGTACCTGTACTACAACCCTGTGGTCGGCGGCCTCCACGGCGCATCGCGTCTTTATGTGACCGACTACTGGGTCAACATCATGCCGGAGGCGGTAGCTCAGCTTGAGCAATATATCGATCGCACCGAGCGCGCCGGCAACTTGCTGACACCGCACGACTACACGGTGGGAGTTTGCGGCGAACGGGTCTCGTTCGAGCGCGAGCGCTATGCGTTCGAGCGCCGGTTGAAGCGGGTTCGCCTGCACTGGATCAATAACCAGCGATGGAGCCGAGCCGACTTTTTCATCGCTCCAACCCATCTGAGCTGCGACAGGATCATGGACGGCAAGGTCGTCGCGACCATTTCGCGGCTCGGCGTTCCCATCGGCTATGTCAAGGATCGCCGCGCGACCACCCAGGCAGCGTTGGCCCCGACCACCGCGGCGAATGCATCTCTGTCGAGAGGCCCGGCGTCGGCCACGCCCTGAGACCACCGAACGGCTGTCGGTGGCTGCCTCTCGCCAATGTCTCGGACCGGCCCAAAGGCGGGCTGCCGCGCGGGCATAACTCTTGCATCGTCGGAATTCGTCTTTTCCGAGGTTGGTATGCCGGGAATAACGCGGCGGTTCAGCCACTTTGTTTATGGCGTCATTCAGTCAGGCGCTGCCGGCGCGATGGCGGCGGCGAATCGCGAGCTGAAGCGGCGCATATCTGCGAA
>JBAVEE010000834.1:0-4052 GCA_049587575.1 Bradyrhizobium sp. | reverse complement strand
GGAAAGCGCCGGGCGATGTTGTGCTGGCAACCACCGATCCCGACGCCTGCCTTCAGGGCCGCGAACTGGGCCAGATCGCTGTCGCAGCGGAAACCGAAATTGTCCCGCGTCACCGGCCGCGGCAGCTTGCCGAGGCTGCGAAGCGCCAGATCGTCCCGGTCAAAGCCGATCAGGCAATGTTTCTCGAGGTCCGCGATCTGTTTCGGAAGGCCGTATTTTTCCGCGTAATTTCGATGCGCATAAAATCCGATCGCGCTCTTGCCGACGCGGCGGGCGACGAGCGACTTCTGCCGGGGACGGACCATGCGGACGGCGATGTCGGCATCCCGCCGCAACAGGTCTTCGTTGCGGTTATTAAGCGCCAGTTCCAGCGTGATGCCGGGATGGCTGTCGCGAAAGCTCGCCAGGAGTGGCGGCAGCACCTCGCATCCGATCATCTCGCTGGCCGTGACGCGAACCGTGCCGCGATCGGCCTTGGCGCCGCCGGAAGCGGTCCGGCGCAGCGCGGCCGAGGCGGCCGCCATGGTCTCGGTGTAGCTCACGAGTTCAAGCGCGGCAGGGGTCGCCTTCAGCCCCTGCGGCGAGCGGGAGAACAGCGACAGTCCGAGCAACGCCTCAAGCGCATCGACGTGACGCCCGACGGTCGGCTGCGTCAGGGAAAGCTTTCGTGCCGCGCCCGACAGGCTGCCGTCGCGAACGACTTCCAGAAACGTACGGTACAGCTCCCAGCCGGGTTCGCCCTGCATCATACAAAAATGTATAACATGGATACGAGTTAACGCAATTTCATTTATCGAGGCGATCGCCATACTTCAGCGCATCGAACACTTCCCAAAGGAGATGCGCCATGACGACAACCTACCGGGCGATGATGATCACGAGGCCGGGCGGGCCGGAGGTGCTGCAGCCAGTGGAGTTGCCGGTAACCGAGCCGGGCCGCGGTGAATTGCGCGTACGCGTACATGCCTGCGGTATCGGCGCGACGGATCTCGCGATGCTGCAGGGAGGCTACGCCTTCGCCCCCAAGCTGCCTTTTGTCGGCGGTTACGAGATCGCAGGCATCGTCGAGGCGCTCGGCGACGGTGTGACGGGTTTTCATGTCGGACAGCGCGTTGCCGCGCTGACGGTCCATGGCGGCTTTGCCGAACGGCTGGTTCGGGGCGCTGAGCATTTTGTGCCGATCCCCGATGAGGTCTCCGACGAGAAAGCCGCAGCCGTCATCCTGAACTACGCCAGCGCGTGGCAAATGATCCACCGTACGGCGAAGGTGCAGGCCGGCGGGAGCGCGCTCATCACCGGCGCCGGCGGCGGTGTCGGAACGGCGCTCCTGCAGCTCTTGCGGCTTGCCGGCGTCAAGACCTACGGCGCCGCCTCGGTGAGGAAGCACGGAACCGTTGCCCAACTCGGGGCAACGCCGATCGACTATCGGGCCGGCCCCATCAACCGTCTCATCCGCGCGCGCGAGCCTGATGGCATCGATGTCGCCTTCGACGCGATTGGCGGTGCGAATATCCTCAAATGCGTTCGCGCCGTACGGCGTGGCGGCACGGTCGTCGGTTACGGCTTCATGGCGGTCGATGGCAGGCTTGCGCAGGCGCGCACCTTCTTCGACGTCTTTGCAGGTAGCCGCCTGCGCGGGCGCCGCGGCACGTTCTACGGCATCTCATTGCTGTACCGAAGGGACAAGCAGCCCTTTCTCGAAGACCTGCCGAAGATCTTCACGCTGGTCGCGGGCCGGCAAATCGAGCCCGTCATTGCCGCGACCTTTCCGCTTGCTGAAGCGAAGAAGGCGCTCGAACTGCTGGGCACAGGCACGGTGGAAGGGAAGATCGTTCTGACCTGTGACTGAACGCGCGCCGGGGATCAGGTGCGCCGGTTGTCGCCCTTGCCGCGCGCGCGGGCCCCCCGATCAGGCTCATTCGCCTAAAGTCTGCCCCCAATTTTCCGGCATCGGCCGGAACCTGCCGCAGAACCGGCGAGTTGTGGCAGCAGCGAACGCCGCATCTCGGCCCAATCATGGGAGCACCCACATGCGAAAATGGCGCGCTGAATCGGTCCTCGATCTGTACAACCTGGGACTTGCGATCTTTCTCTGCCTGTCGCCCTGGCTTTTCTCGCGCGCCAACGGAACGGCCGCCATCGATCTGCGGGCCAGCGGCGCGGCGATCGCCTTGCTCTCGCTGGCGGCGATGCTTGCGTTCGCCACCTGGGAGGAGTGGACCAACCTGCTGCTCGGTATCTGGCTGATCGTTTCGCCGTGGGTGCTCGGCTTCGCCCATACCCGCGCGATGCATTTCAGCATTGGCGTCGGCGCGGCAGTGGCATTCCTGGCCGCGATCGAGTTGTGGCTGGCCTATGAGGCGACCCTTCCGGAACCGTCGCCGGCCCCCGCGCAAGAGGAACGTTAAGCGGAAACGCCGGCGGCCGGGAAATCGAGTTCCTTTCTGAAAACGAAAGGAGACCGCACCGAAAGCCCCAGGAGATCAGGCGATCTGGGCCGCTGCTATAAAGATCAGCGGCGAGCCGGTTCGAAAACCGCGCCCTGTTTCAGGGAGATCAATCGCTCGCCAGTCGCGCCGGCGCGGAGTGGAAAATCCCGGCCCCCGAAACCTGGGAGGCGATCAGGAAGGCGGCAACGACCGCCGGCACGCTGATCAGTCTCAGGAATTGATCCACTGAAAGCATGATTGTCGTTCCCCCAACGATTTCAGTTCGTGGTTTGCGCCGGACGCTCTTCGCGCGTCAGAATCTGGTCCGAGATCACCGCCCCGGATATCGTGAGCAGTGCCAAAATCATGATGACCGCCATCGTTCTCATGGGGTCAACATCGCTTCCGATTGTGGCCGAAAATGTCAGAACCTGGCGCATTTTCGCGGCCGAGCCACGAAACAATCATGGCCGCGGCGCAGCATGCGCCCAGCCGCGCTATGGGGCATCGGCGACGCAGGTCCAGCCTGAGCGCGACCCGAGGGAGGCGGCAAAGCCATCCCGGCATATCGGCCTGGTCATGACCAGCCAAAAGCAAAAGAGAACCGCGATCAGCCCCACGCTCAGCAACAGTCGCCGGTTCACCTGAAGCCCCCCGCCATTCGCGAGCGGTTCGCGTGGCGGCAATCGCAGCGCATCGCGGTCATGTTCAATGCCCTCCCCGCGCGGCATAGATCTGATAGAAAGTGATGACGATCTCGAACGCGATCAGCAGCACGACGATGATTTCGAGGCGAAGCGAGCGCCGCGTGGCGATGATATCCGCAAGCGTGTTGGCGGTTTCAGCGACCACCGCCAGCTTTCGGCTGAGCGCATCGACGCGCTGCTCGAGTTCGTATTCGTCCTCCAGACGCGCATAGAGCCGCTCCAGGTCCGGACGGTCCCACAACGCATCGGGCTTCTCCGCGATGGCGGCGCGGCCGGACACATTGTGCTGCACCAGCAGGGCGTCCCCGATAAGCTTCAATACGCCCCGCCGGCTTCGCTGGGTCCTGCCGGAACTGGCCAGTTCCCGCACAAAGGGTTCGATGATCTCGAACACCTTTGCCACCTCGCGTTCGTCATGGGCGAGCACCACGCTCTTGGCCAGAACGTCGGAAATGATGAGAAGCCTTTCCAGCGAGAAGTCGCGAATCTGGATCGGCCCTCCGGCGGCCACCTGGTCCTCGCCCTCGCCTGCAAGCTCGAACGTCGCGGTCTCCTCCTCGGGCTGCGTCAACCTGCCGCCGATGCGCGCGGACAGCCTTTCCAGGAAGGCAGCTTCGTCTTCCGCGGACATGCCGATAAACACCACCGCGCCATAGCGAAACAGAACCGCGGCGCCGTCCTTTCCAACCCGGAGCGCGAGCGGTATCGCAGAGAGCACTTCTTTCTCAAACCCTGCCGTATTGATCCGGTCCCCAACATTGAGCGCATGGGCGGTGACGCGGCTTCCCGGCGGATCGGAACGAAAGGCGGAATTCTTCATCTGATGCGGCCTTGGGGAACGGCGCGGCGGAGAACGTGGTGCCTAGCATCATCAACGCATCCGTGCGACCCGTTGGCTGATCCGGCTCAAAGGCTT
>JBAVEE010000833.1:0-2725 GCA_049587575.1 Bradyrhizobium sp. | reverse complement strand
ACCGCCAATGTCCCATGGGCCAGATTGATGATTCCCATCACCTGGAACATGAAAGCAAGCCCGCAGGCTATCAGCGAGTAGTAGCCGCCCAACAGCACGCCCTGGATGATCGAATTGATCCAGCCGATCATGTGCCCGCGCCCGTCCCCGCAGCGCGATGCAGCCCGAAATAGGCATCCGTGATCCGCTCCCGCGTCATGTCCTGAACCCGTCCTTCGGCGGCAATCTTTCCCTCCAGCATGCAAATGACCCGATCGGCGACCGACAGCGCCCGATTGAGATCCTGCTCGACCAGCAGGATTGTGGTCCCCGCTTCGATCAGCGTTTGCAGCGAATCGTAGACCCGCCCAACGATGGCCGGCGACAACCCCAGCGATATTTCGTCGAGAAGTATGACGTCCGGATTGGTCATGAGGGCTCTTCCGATGGCGGTGGCCTGCTGTTCCCCACCCGAGAGATTTCCAGCCTTGTTGTCGAGACGGGGGGCCAGATTCGGAAACACGTCGAGCACCGCCTTGAGGTTCCATCTGCCCGGCCGGCGAACAGCGCCAGCAAGCATCAGGTTCTCACGAACGCTCAATTGGGTGAAAAGTCGCCGCCCTTCGGGCACCAAGACGATCCCGCGCCTGACACGTTCGTAATCCGGCATCGGCGTGATATCGGTTCCTTCGAAAAAAATGCGGCCACCCGTGGGGGCGTGCGCGCCGGCGATCGAACGGAACAACGTCGTCTTGCCGGCGCCATTGGCGCCGACGAAAGCGACAATCTCGCCCTTTGCCACTGAAAAGGTGACGCCGCGCACCGCCTGCAACAGGCCGTGGCGCACATCGAGCTTGTCGACCGCGAGAATGCCGTTCACGTAACGCCCCCGAGATAGGCGTCGATCACAGCCCGGTCGGCCATGACCGCGTTCGGCTCGCCGTCGGCGATTACCCTGCCGGCATCCATGCAGATAAGCCGGTCGGTCACCTGCAACAGCAAATGCACGATATGTTCGATCCACACGATGGCGATCTCGCGCCTCTTGAGATCGAGGATGATTTGCACAAGCTCGCTCGCTTCGGCGTCCGTAAGGCCGCCGCCAATTTCATCGAGCAGGAGCAAACTCGGACCGGTCGCGAGCACGCGTGCGAGTTCGAGTCGCTTGCGGTCGAGAAGGCCGAGGGTTTCGGCGCGACGGTTCGCCACTGCCATCAGTGCGGAACACCGGAGCGCCTCGATCGACCGCTCATAGGCTTCGTCGCGGTCGAAGCGCATTCCGTTTGCCGCCGCGACGAATACGTTCTCGAACACAGTCATGCCGCCGAACGGCTTCGGGATCTGGTGGGTACGCACCAGACCCCTTCGGCAACGATCGGCCGCCGACAGGGAGGTGACGTTCTGCCCCTTGAACATCACTGTACCTGCCTCGGGGCTCAATGCACCGACAAGAACGCTCAAGAATGTTGTCTTGCCGGCTCCGTTTGGACCAACGATGCCCACCGCCTCGTTCTGGCGGATGGTAAAGTTCACCCCCTCGAGAACCGTAAGCGCACTGAAGCGCTTACAGATCCCGGTGGCGGAGAGCACGACGTCGCTGGACATCTCGGTCAAGATCAGAGCGCCTGTTCTGTCAAGCGTTGTAGGGATTCAGCTTGGCCTGAATCGGCACGTTGGTATCCGTCGCATGGTCGACCGTGACGAAATCGAACTTGTGCTTGGAGCCGGCCGGCGCCTTGATCCATTGGCAACCCACGATCGGCGCGACCGAGACGTTCGGGAACGGCCCGGTGTTGAAGTCGACCTTGCCCACCATCGTGGTGGTATTCAGCTTCGCCAGCGCCATGACGACGGCGGCCTTCTGGGTCGGATCGCTGCTCGCCTTGAGCGCCGCGAAGCCGGCGTCGAGGAGTGCCATCGAGGCTCCCAGCTGCTGCTCCCACTGCTTGCCCGTCGCCTTCTCATAACCATCCGCAAGACCTTCGCCCGAAAGCCCCGTCAACGACGACTTGTAGGGGAACACCTTGTGCCAATAGGCCCCGCCGGCAAGATTATAGCCGAGGCCGCCGAGGGCCTCGACATCCGACGGAAACAACCCGGTCTTGGCGATCTGGGCGATCTTGACCATCCGCGTATAACCCTGCTGCGCGGCCTGGCGCCAGAAGGCGGCAAAGTCCGGCGGAATCGGAAACGTGTTGAATATTTCGCAGTTCTCACGCTTGAACAACGAGATCTGCGCCGCGTAGTCGGTCGTGCCGTCCTCATAGGGACCCGGATCGATGATGGTGTAACCGCCCTTCTTCAGGAGCGGTCCGAGATTCGCGCGCACCGCGTTGCCGTCGGCGTCATTGGGATAGAGGATGCCAACCTTTTTGTTGGTCTTCATCGCGTCCCACATGGAGAGATAGGTCTTTGCGAATTCGGCGGTGCCGAAACTAAACAAATAGCTCCACTTGAACGGCGACGGCTGGCCGGGCTTGCCGCCGCGACCGAAATAGAACGCCTCCCAGGGCATAACGGTCGAAAGGCTGGGCACCCCCGCCGCTTCGCACGCATCGGCCACCGGATTGACGACTTCCGGCGTCGAGGTCGCCAACATCAGATCAACCTTGTCGTTGTTGATGAGGCTGTTGGCCAGTTGACCCGCTCGCGACGGATTTGATTGTGTATCCTGATCGATGATCTGGACCTTGTAGGTCGTGCCGCCGATATCGAATCCCTTGGCAAGGGATTTGCGCGCCATTTC
>JBAVEE010000832.1:0-7016 GCA_049587575.1 Bradyrhizobium sp. | reverse complement strand
GTGGATGGCGACGTGATCGCCCTCGACCATCGAGGATACCGCCTTGGAATAAACCTGCGACATCCGCGCCATGACGCCGCGCTCGTGGGCAACCAGCACGTCACGGCCGACGCGCGGAGCCGCCGCGTTTTCCTGCATGCTGGAATCCTCGGTGTAAAAGCGCTCGATCGCGCCGGCATGGTCGCCGGACTCGACGACCGCAATGAACTCATCGAGACGGGCGCGCGACGGCATCAGAGACCTCCTGCATTTCTGGCGAAAGACTGTTTACCCGATCAAATGCCCGGATCGGGGAATTCGGGCACGGCTTGCGATCTGCGCCGCCGCTTCGCGAACGATGTAAAGGACAGGACCAATAGCCCCAGCAGCACCGGGGGATACACCACCAGATTCACCGCTGACCAGCCGTAATTCGCCAGCAACTGGCCGGAGGAAAACGAACCTACCGCCATCATGCCGAACACCAGAAAATCGTTGAAGGCCTGAACCTTGTTGCGCTCCTGTGGCCGATGCGTCTCCAGCACCAGCGCGGAAGCCCCGACGAAGCCGAGATTCCAGCCGATGCCGAGCACGATCAGAGTAGCCCAGAAATGCATGGCGGTAATGCCGGAGAGACCGATGGTTGCGCCGGCGGCTTCCAGCAGCAAGCCCGCCGCGACGATTCTCGGCGCGCCAAACCGCGCGATCAACGAGCCGGTAAAAAAGCTCGGCCCGTACATCGCAACGATATGCCACTGGATACCGAAATTTGAATCGCTGACCCCTAATCCGCACATTTTCATCGCCAGCGGCGCCGAGGTCATGACGAGATTCATCATGGGATAGCTGATGACGCCACACAGGGCGGCTGCGATGAACCGCGGCTGACGCACGATCTCGAACAGCGGACGGCCGCGATGCAGATCTGATGGTGCGGGTTTCGGCGCATCGACCCCCGAAAGAACGGCCATTGCGACCAGCGCTATGATGGCCTGCGCCAAAAAGCTGAAGGCGAACAAATAAGGCGACCAGACATCCATCGTCCATTGCACGAGCTGGGGGCCGAGCACGCCGGCGAACACGCCGCCGGCCATGACCCACGACACCGCCTTCGGGCGATACTCCGCGCTCGCCCCGTCGGCGGCGGCAAAGCGGTACGATTGCGACACCGCGCCATATAGTCCACCGAGGAACGTCGCGCAGCAAAACAACGGAAACGAGCCGCGCAGGATCGCGAAGGCGCCGAGCAAGCCGGTCAGCACGCCACAGCCGGTACCGATGATGAAGGCGACGCGGCGGCCAAAGGCGCGCGAGATGGCGCCGGTCGGCAAGGTGCCGGCGGCGAGCCCCACCACATACATCGAGAGCGGTACGGTCGCGAGCGAGATGCTGGGTGCCAGCGTCGCCCCGACGATCGAGCCGGTGGCGAAAATGACCGCCGAGTTCGCGCCGGTCAGCGCCTGCGCCGCAGCCAGGCGCAGCACGTTGGAACGGACGCGGGCGTCGTCGGAAATACCGTCAGCTGCGGTCATATCGATCATCTGTTAGTTCCACCCAAAGGCGGCCGGATGCAGTCGCAGCCTTATTGGCTTCTCGCACTATGAAGGGAGGCACCCGCCCAATCAACCGATCCGAACGGGCGCGCGCCATGCATCGCTGCTCAGGCCGTGCTTGATCGGCCGAACGCCAGAATGAGATTGTTGGCCGGCATCTCGGTAATCTCGACAAGCCGCAGACCGGCACTCGCCGCCAGGACCTCCAAGGCCTCGATATCGCGCACGCCCCATTCGGGATTTCCCTCACGAAGACTTGTGTCGAACACCGCATTGCTGACGGCGGTATGTTTGCCGCCGCGCTTGAATGGACCATAGAGAAACAGCCGCCCGTCGGCCCGCAGATATCGCCCGGCGCCGGCAAACAGCCCTTCGGCGACGCGCCACGGCGCGATATGGATGACGTTGGCGCAGAATACCGCCAGCAATGGGCCCGGGCCGCTTCCGTCGTGCATCTCGGCGCACCAGGCGGGATCCGACAAATCGATCCGTAACGGCATGCGGATGTTCGATTGCTGCGCGTGCGCCCGCCATGCTTCGATGCTTTTCAGATGCTGCGGATTGAGATCGCTTGGCCACCACGTGATTTCGGGAAAGTGGCGGGCGAAATCGACCACATGCTGGCCGGTGCCGCTGCCGGCCTCGACCACATCGCCGGATTTCCCGGCGAGGAATTGCTGCAGCACGGCCCGTATCGCCTGATGGTTGCGATGAAATGCCGGAGCGTCGAGCCGGCCGTCGGGCTCGATCGGCCGGCCATCCTTACCGAATTCAACGACATATTCAGCCACGCCAGACTCCCGGATGGTTTGGGTTGCCGGAATATTCGACGTTTCACGGTGCGCCGCAAGGTGGCGCCGGCACCCTGATTGGCCGCCTGCGTTGTCAGCCGATAGCGTTTATGCTCTGACCAGCTCTATTCATGGCCAATGATCGTGGGAACCCTGCCGTAACCGACCATTCCGCGACAAATTGTTCTGTCCTGCCGAACGACGCTATACGCGTCGGGTTGGCGTGATAGTATCGCAAATCAACTCGCGGACCCGCTCTCCATGATCTTTCGCCAGCTGTTCGACAGCGTATCCGGAACCTACAGCTATATCCTGGCCAGCCGCGCCGGCGGCGAAGCGCTGATCCTCGATCCGGTGCTGGAGAAGGTCGATCGCTACTGCCAGTTGCTGCGCGAACTCGACCTCAAACTGGTCAAGGCCATCGATACGCATCTGCACGCCGACCATGTCACCGGCCTCGGCGAACTGCGCGACCGCACCCATTGCGTCACCATCATGGGCGAGCAGACCAAGGCCGACGTAGTGGCAATGCGTGTCGCCGACGGCGACAAGGTGACGATCGAGGGCATCACGCTCGACGTGATGTACACGCCGGGCCATACCGATGATTCATACAGTTACCTGATGGGCGATCGCGTGTTCACCGGCGATACGCTTCTGATCCGCGGCACCGGCCGCACCGATTTCCAGAACGGCAGCGCGCGGGCGCAATATGATTCCATTTTCAACCGGCTGTTGAAGCTGCCCGATGAGACCATGGTATTTCCCGCCCATGATTATAAGGGCGACACCGTCTCCACCATCGGCGAGGAACGGCGCTACAATCCGCGGCTGCAGGTGCGCTCGGTCGACGAATATGTCGAGCTGATGGGCAAGCTGAAGCTGCCAAACCCCAAGATGATGGATGTCGCGGTGCCGGCCAACATGCAAGTCGGCCTGCATCAGGACAATCTCGCCAAACAGGGCCAGTCGTTCACCGCCCGCGAGGCGATCGACAGCCTCGGCCGCCCCGATATTCT
The DNA here is from genome assembly GCA_049587575.1 of Bradyrhizobium sp. Classification (GTDB taxonomy): domain Bacteria; phylum Pseudomonadota; class Alphaproteobacteria; order Rhizobiales; family Xanthobacteraceae; genus Bradyrhizobium. The sequence continues at coordinate 3,674 of JBAVEE010000832.1, read as the reverse complement.
GCTGGTCGATCTCAGGGAAAACAGCGAACGTGTCAAGCACGGCACGCTGCCGGGCGCGCTGCACGCGCCCTATCCCGGCATAGGCGAAAGCCTGCAGCCCGGCGGAATGCTGCGCGAAGTCGCCGCGGCGACCGGACGGCGTATCGTGTTTTTCTGCGCCTTCGGCGAGCGCTCGGCGATGGCTGTAACCGCCGCCACGAAAGCGAACTTGGCCAACACGGCACACATCGCCGGCGGCATCGACGCCTGGAAGAAAGCTGGCGGACCGGTGCTGACGGGGTGAGATGGCTGTCGTCCTGCGAACCAACGCAGGGACGACGAACCTCATTGGCGGATGTCACGCTCCACCCGCTTCAACTCCTTGACCAGCACATCCACCGCGTCGGCGAGCATCACGCCGCCGCACACCGTCAACCGGTCCGGAATGACGATGCGTTTTGACGGCGGATAGAAGCGCTCCAGCGCGGGGTGCAGCAGAAAAGCGCGTCCGTCGTCCTCGGCACGGTCGCCGGCCTCCGACACAACGATCAAGTCAGGCTTCAGATTGACGATGGCTTCGAGCGACGCGAAGCCGCCGACATTGATCCCGAGATCCGCCGCCGCGTTGAAAAGCCCGGTCTCGGCCAGCAATGCGCTGAGCAGGCTGTCGCTGCCGGTGACCCAGCCGCGCCGGGACAGCGGCAGCACGCGGTAATGTCTGACCGCAACGGCCTGACGCGCCCGCACGATCGCGCCGTCGAGCCGGATGATCTCCGCGCGCGCGCGATCGGGATGGCCGACCACGTCACCCATCTCGCGGATCTGGGCTTTCACTTCGTCCAGATTGCGCGGCACGGAGAATTCAGCGAGATGAAGCCCCTTCTCCTTCAGAAGCTCCCGCGTCGATCGCTTGTCGAACAGGCTCGCGACCACGATATCCGGCCTGAGCACCAGGATGTCTTCCGCGCCGCCCGATAGAATCCGGTATCGGCCGGCAGCATCGGCCGCAAAGGATTCAAATCGTTCCCGCGCGTACCGGCTGAGCCCGACGATTTGCTCCGGATCTGCCAGTGTCATCAGCAATTGGTCCGTGCACACATTCATCGATGCGACGCGCGGCAGGCCGTCTGCCTTTGCGGGCCCGGATGATATGACGCCAAACATCGCCAGCGCTGCAACAGCCGATCGGGACAAATCTCCGAGGCGCATGAATATGCTCTTCCCTAGATTTCCGCCCATGGAACGATCACGGTCTCGCGCTGATATTCCGCGCGATAGGCCCTGATCCGGAATACATCCGCCATCACCTGCTCCGACAGCGCCTCGGTGGCAGCGCCTTGCGACACCAGCCGGCCGTCCGAAAGCACCAGAATCATGTCCGAAAATCGCGCGGCAAGCCCGAGATCATGGGTCACCACAATCACCAACGTGCCTTTGTCGGCGGCCGCACGCAGGGTTTTCATGACATCGATCTGGTGACGCGGATCGAGCGAGGATGTCGGCTCATCCGCCAAAACCACAGGCGCTTCGACGGCGAACACCCGAGCCAGTGCAACGCGGCTGCGCTCGCCGCCCGACAATTCCGTGACGCGGCGCTCGCCGAGGTCGACGACATCTGCCGCCTGCATCGCCCGCAACACCGCCTCGGCATCCTTCAAGGTCAGCCGCGCGGGATCGGTCGCGCCATGTGGATAGCGGCCGAGAGCCACGATATCCCGTGCCGGCAGCGGCCAGTGCACGAGATGGCCCTGCGGGAGATAGGCAAATCGCCGCGCGCGCTCGCGCAACGGCAGCGACGACAAGGCGTCGCCGCCGACATTGACGGAGCCATCCGCAAGCACCAAACCTGCCAGAGCGCGCAGCAGCGTCGTCTTTCCGGCGCCGTTTGGCCCCACCAGCGCGACCAGATGCCCCGGCGCCAGCGCGAACGAGATATTTTTCAGCACGGCGCGGCCGGCCAGCGTCGCGCCAAGACCCTGCGCGGTGAGAAAGACCGGCGCCGTCATGCGACGCCTCCACCGAGTGCACGCCGTTCGCGCATGATGAGATAGAGGAAGAACGGCACGCCGATGATCGAGGTCAGGACGCCGACCTTGATATCGCTGGTCGATGGAATGATGCGCACCGCGATATCGGCTGCGAGCAACAGCGCAGCGCCGGTGAACGCGCTCGGAATCAACAGCCGCGCCGGATCGTGGCCGATCAGCGGCCTCATCAGATGCGGCGCGACCAGGCCGATGAAACCGATCGTGCCAGACACCGCGACCGCACCGCCGACGCCAAGCGCGACGCCCGATATCACCAAAAGCCGCAGCCGGCCGACGTCGACACCAAGGCTTTGCGCCGTCTCCTCCCCGAGGCTGAGTGCACGAAAGGCATTGCGCTGGCTCAACAGAATGGCCGCGCCGGCGGCGATGAACGGCAGAGCCAGCATGACGTGACGAAAACTGCGATCCTCCAGCGAGCCGAGCAGCCAGAACGCGATTTCAAGCACCGCAAACGGATTACTCGAAAGATTCATCACCAGCGCGGTCGCCGCGCCCGCAAGGCTGGAAATCGCAAGGCCTGCCAGGATGAGAATCAACAGGCCGGCGTTGCGGCCCGCGATCGCGAGCAGCAGGAAAACCGAGGCAAACGCGGCGACGATCGCCGCAACCGGAAGCGCGTAGGACCTGACATCGGCCAGACCGAGCGCGATGATCAGTACCGCGCCGAACGCGGCCGATTGCGGCGCGCCGAACAGCGAAGGCGCGGCGAGCGGATTGCGCAGCAATCCCTGCAGCGCCGCACCGGAAAGACCGAGCATCGCCCCAATCGCAAATCCCAGTATCGCGCGGGGCAGCCGGATTTCCCGGACGATCACCTGCTGCACGTCGCTGCCGCCGCCGAACAAGGCGTCGGCCACGGTCCACGGTGACAGCCGCACCGGACCGATTCCGAGCGAGGCCAGCAGCAGCAGCGCGACCAGAACCACAAGTCCCGACAGCACGCTGGTGCGCCAGCGCCCCGCGACGTCGACCGCCGCCGTGACGTTCTGAATGCTCATCCATCGTCCTCGGGCGGCGACGTCGTCGCCCTGCCCAATGCTCATACAATGATTGAGGTCCGGCACAAGGAGGACCCGCGAACAAAATGGGTACCCGCGAGATGCGGCAGTTCGCGGCCAAATGATGGCATTGACTCTCCACCCGTCACAATTCTAGATAGCCGCGACGGTTCCCTGATTTGGGGATCAAAAGGGAATGCGGTGCGGAGAGATTGTCTCCAATGCCGTGGCTGCCCCCGCAACTGTAAGCGGCGAATCTTTCGTCATAGGCCACTGGGAATCTCGGTCCTGGGAAGGCGACGAAGGGTAATGACCCGCGAGCCAGGAGACCTGCCGTCAGCCGTGGTCACACGCGAAGATGCCGGTCGGGGAGTACAGGCATTAGCTTCATCGGAAGTGCGAAAGCACGATGGTGAGACTTGGTTCGCTGTGACGTGCCACTGACGTCATACCGAGGTCTAACCATGTCTTCCACCATCAAGGCCGCATCGCGGCGTCGCAGCTTTCTGCTTGCTTCAAGTTTCCTGCTGCCTGTTCTTCCGCCTTGTATTTCTCCCACCCATGCACAGCAAATATCGCCCGACCAGCTGCCTGCCATCGAGATCAGCCCGCCGCGTGACGAGAACCAAACCCGGGCTAAACCCATAAC
>JBAVEE010000831.1:0-3621 GCA_049587575.1 Bradyrhizobium sp. | reverse complement strand
TTCGCTAACCATAGCGGCTGAAACCGGAAAAACAGCGGCTCCAGATCAGCGCCAGGGCCGCCACGGCCGTCACCAGCAGGCCGACAAAGCGGATCATGATGTTGCCCACATGGTGCGGCGGCCGCCGCAACGGAATCGGATCGCTGTTGTCCGGCCGAACGCTTTTCATGCAGGGATGCCCCGGAGTTCGCCGTCGTGTTACGGCGCCTGCACTTGGTCGCGGCCCGGACCGCGGAGGTTCAAAGGCGTTGTCTTTCAGACAAGCAAAACCGCCGCGCTCCGTTAGGGAAGCGCGGCGGCAGGGTTCGGGAATGCGGCAGATCAGCTGTTGCGGAGACCGTCCGCGGCACGCTTCCACTGCGTGACATTGTCGGCGATCATGCGGGTGGATTTCATCGCGGCCTGGCTGAGCTGGGCATAGCCGGAAATCTCGCGCTGTACGCGCTGACCTTCGGCATGCAGCAGGTCGCGCAGGCTCTCAAGCTCGGAAATCAGGTTCTCGATTTCCGCCAGCGACGTTCCGGCGACGCGCTGGATCAGCGAGTTGACGTTGTTGACGGTGGCCTCGGTGCTCGGCTCAAGCGCGAGGTCGGCGCTGCCCGCCGCGCCCGGCGCCGGACGGCGCAGATAAGCGACGTCGTTGCGAACGAAATCGCGGATCCCGGCCTCGACTTCCGAGACCGCGGCGAGGTTGTTGTCCTCTTCAGTTGATTCAATTTTTTCGGAACGAATGGCGTTCATCGGCTTTTTCCCTGTTGCGCGTGTGTAGCGAGCGCGGATGTCCCCCGCACGACGAAAATAAAGTATCGCCATCAGGGCTTCCGATTTTGACCGCATCGCGGCCAATATGCGGCAATGCCTGATCTTTCGCGGGATTTGTCGAAAGCCGCGGCGAACCGCTACCAGCTCTGCTTGAATCCCGCGCTGAGACTCTTGTTCGACATGCCGAACGGCGTCTCGCTGATCGAGCCGGAAATGCTGACGCCGCCGAACAATTTCTGCTCGGCGCCGATCCTGCGCAGCCACCTGTCGTCGATCGACGAGAGGGTCTGGCCGGCGCTGAAGCTCGTGCCGGTGTCGGCGATGCTCAGCTTTGCCGACTGATCGGTCTCGTAGTTGCGCATCGTGCGCCCGGCCAGTCCGGGCACCGGAATGTTGCCCTGCTGGATCACATCGTAGCCGTTCTGCAGGGTGAGCGAATATTGCTCGCTGAAGGACAGCGACTTGCTGACCGAGGTGCCGAGCCTGCTCTGGTCCTGCAAGGGATCGACGCGGGCCTCGATGGCCGTCTTGTCCCAGATCGAGCCGACGCCGGGGGCGGTGACCGCCGCCCATGCCGTCCCGGAAGATTGCGGTTCGCTTCCGCCGTTGGCGACTTTTTCCGACAGCAATTCGGACATCGTCGATGGCTGCCGGGTGACGGTCATGTCGGCCCCGATCCGGGCATCCCAGAACGGCGATATCGGTTGCTTCACCGATAGCGCCGACCCGTTCGTCTTGTCCTGGGACGACCACGTCATGTCGGAGTTCGTCCCCGCGCGCGCAGCAGGACGCGCCTTCGACGCCGGGCTCGTCGTCAGGGTGGACGCATCGACGTTGAGCTGGCTCCAGTCCAGCTCCAGATCCACGGGCGCGGCGTCGCTCGGCTCGGCGGCGGCATCCGTTTCCGATTCCGATTCCGCCGCCCGCATCGCCCAGGCATCCGCTTGTTCGGTCGACGGCGTCGCCTGCGCATTGGCCGGCACGGGCGTCAGGCCAAGACCGGCCGCCAGTACCAGCAGCCCCGCCAGCCCATATCCTGTTCCGGGAATCATCACTCCGCCCGCCTGCCCATCGGCGGACCATGCGGGGACATCAGCGCAAAATTGTGGCGCGGCCCGACGACGGCTACGACGCGATTTTCGGCAGATGAATCGGGCGGCCGAGCGCCTGCTCCACCAGATCGAAGGTATCGACGACGACGCGCATGCTGATCAGCCGGCCGGCCTTGAATTGCGCGAATTGGGCGAGCCGCAGGCTGATCGGCTTGTTGGCGTCGAGCGCGGTCAGCGAATAGCGCATCATCGAGGCCGCGGAATCCACGCCCAGCATGACCGACTCGCGCTCGAAGCGATGCACCCGGATGTTGTCGGCGATGTGCCTGATGACCTCGAGCACGGCGGCCTTGCCCCGGCGCGCGCCGAAAAATGGAAACATGTCGATCGGGCCGAAGATCGCCCAATCGACCTCGTCGTCGATCAGGGCTTCGAGGTCCTCGCGCTGGCGGTCGTTGATCGCGCGATGCAATGCGCGAGAGAAACGCCAGAGACTGTGCTCTGTCATGATATCCGCTTCCTGAACTGGATTGCCGCATCAGCGACCGGCTCTTATGGGCGTCATCGGCGACGCCGAGCCTGGAGGCTGCACTTATATTTTAAACTTCAAATAATAGAATTTGGCCAAAACACAACGTGCAATTTTGCATTGCACAAATGCGGTCCGGCTACCGACCTAGCGGTCTTGCGGGCCGGCAGGCTCTCGCCTGATGGCGATTTCGGCGTCGCGGGCCGCGATGACGCCGAACAACAGCGCGCCGCCGAGCCCGCCGATCGCGGCGCCAAGCGGCATGAAGGTGAAGAACACCAGCATGCCGCTATAGCCTTCGAAGCCGGTGGTGTTGAAGATTTCGACCCAGGCCAATCCGGCCCCGATGCCGAGCGCGGCGCCGCCGGGCACGCCCAACATCAGACCGAGCAAGGCAAGCAGCGCGATTTTCATGGATGTGTTGTCGTCCGTCGGTGCGTAACCACCCATGTTTGGTCGCCGAAGGGTGCGCCGAGGTTCAACGCCGCGACATTGAAATGTCATTCGAGAACGAACCTCATTCCGGGCTCGCGCCTTCGGCGCGCCCCGGAATGACGACGTCAATCATGTTTGGGAACGACGCCCGGTGGCGGCTAGATAATTTCCGGCATGCTCTCGGTCAGCATCGCGGCGACGTCACGCTCGAGCACCTGCTGGACCAGATCGAAGGTATCGATGATCTCGCGGATCCGGGCGATCTGGCCGTCGCGCAGGGTATAAAAGGCGGCCATGTCGAATTGCACCATCCGGTTGTTGCTGCGCTTGCGGAAGAACACCCGAATGTTCGCCGCGACCTTGTCGCCTTCGCAGACGATGATGGGTATCTCGTAGCGCATGTCGGAATAGCGGGCGTGGATCGTATTCCACATCTCCCTGAGTTCGGCCTTGCCGCGGTGGTGGCCCATATGCGGCAGGATATCGATCGGCGTATTGGCGAAAAACTCCACGTCGTCGCTGCAATGGGCCAGGGCTCCCTCGACATCGCCGGAGGAGAACACCTCGAAAAAAGTCAGCACGCGCTGCCGATGAAGATCCTCGCCCATCTTTCTCTCCGCCGGAGTTGCACGCGATTCGCCTTGTCAACTGCAGATCATTCTGGACCGAATTGCGCGGCGATCAATCGGCAAAAAGTTCCACCCGCCGCGCAACTGTAGGACGCCGCGCCGGCTGAAACGGTTCTGCAATCATGGGATGTATTCGCGACGGCAGCTCGCGCGAATGTCGGCAACGCGCCGGTTCGAGCACGACCCTCGGCGCGGCGCCGCAGCAAGACGGCGC
>JBAVEE010000830.1:0-7494 GCA_049587575.1 Bradyrhizobium sp. | reverse complement strand
ACCTGATCAGCCCCGCGAGCCTCGGCAGTGTCAGGCTGATCTCGGGAATGCAGATGATCAGCAGCAACCCCGTGAAGAGCGCCAGCATGTACGGCACATAGGTGCGAAAGTGCTGGCCGACATTCAGCTTGGCAAAGCGCAATGCCATGAGCAGCCCGACGCCCATCGGCGGCAGGAACAAGCCGATGCCGACGGCGGCGGTCTGCACGATGTTGAAGTGGATCGGGTCGATGCCCATCGCTTCCGAGATCGGAAACACCACCGGGATCAGCACGACCGCGGCGGGCAGGCCCTCCAGTACCATGCCGAACAGGCAGCTCATGGCGGCGGTTCCGATCAGAAACAGCCAGGGATGGGTTTTCAGCGGCCCAAGCAGCTGGCCGAGCAATTGCGGCACGCCGGTCACGCCCATCAGATATTGGTAGACCGAAGCGACCGCGAGCAGGAACACCACGGCCGCGGTAAGGATCGCGCTGTCATAGGCGATCCTGCCCATCTCGCGCCAGGAGACGTTGCGGTAATAGAGCCTGGCGGCGAGGAAGGCGTAGCCTGCGACCACCGCGCCGGCCTCGGTGGCGGTGATGATGCCGAGGATGAAGCCGGCCAGTATCACGAACGGCACCACCATCGGCACCGCGGCGTGCAGCGCGGCGTGACCGAGGCGTTTGAGGCTTGGCCTGGAATCGACCGGCCAATCGTTCTGCCGCGCGCGGATATAAACCACCGCCATCAGGCACAGCATGATGACCATCGCCGGAACGAAGCCGGCGACGAATAGCGTCACGGCCGAGGTGTTGGTGACCTGCGCGATCACGATCATGAAGATGGCAGGCGGCACCAGCATGCCCATCGCGGTGCCTGCCGCGATCAGCGAGGCTGAATCGCGCGGGTCGTAGCCGGCCTTGGTCAAGGGCGGCATCAGCGCCGAGCCGAGCGCGGAGACCTCCGCCATCTTCGACCCGCAGATGTCCGAAAAGAAATACGCCACCACGATCACCGACATGCCGAGCCCGCCCTTGACCCAGCCGATCAGCGCGCGTGCCAGCTCCACCAGCGCGTGGCTCATGCCGCAGCGTTCCATCAGATTGCCGGCGAACACGAAGGCGGGGATGGCGAGCAGCACCCAGCTCTGCGATCCCGACACCAGCGCCGAGGACAGCTGCTGCATCGGATAGCCGCCGATCCACAGTCCGGCGATGCCGGCGACGCCGAGCGCGAACACGATCGGCATCGAGAGCAGGATCAGGACAACGAAGACGGCGGCGACGGTCGCAAGCAACATGAAAGGCCCGCCTCAGTGCTGGGGATTGCCGTGCGGCAGCGGCGAGATCATCATCGCAAAGCCATAAGTAGCGATCAGGAGGCCACCGACCACCGACGACGCGTAGAGCCAGGCGAGATTGATCTGAAGTCCCGGCGTCGCCAGCGTACGGTTGAGCAGGCAGAGCTTGAAGCCGTACCAAGCCACCAGCAGGCCGACGCCGACGATCAGCGCGTGATTGAAGCGGTGGATCCAGAGCTGCGCGGTCAACGGCAGCCGATGCACGAATACCGCAAGAGCGAAATGCGAGCGCGACTGGATACCGATCGCGGCACCTATCAGCGTCAACCACGCCAGCGAGAGCTCGCCGACCTCCTCGACCCATGTGAAAGGCACCGGGTCGATATCGAGCCAGTCGGTGATGGCGCCGACGAAATAGCGCAGGATCACGCCGACCAGGAGGTTGACGATGGCTAGGGCGATCAGGGCCGTGACCGCGAATTTCGGGACGGCTGAAAGGTGACGCAGCATGCGCGATCGAATTCCGGCAATGATGGGCGGCAAGCGGCCGGTTCCGGCCCCGCAGTTACTCAGACCTTGAAACCTTCGATCTCGTCCCACAGCGCGCCATACTGGCTCTTGTAGGCCGGCCATATCTTCTGCTGCGCCACTTTCTTGAAATCCTCGACATTGGCTTCGACCACGGTCATGCCGAGCGGCTCGAGCTCCTGCCTGGCTTTCGCGAAATTGTCGACCGACTCGGTCGCCTGGCGGATTTTTTCCTGCGCGGCGCGGGCAAGCTCCATCACCAGCTTCTGCTGATCGGGCGACAACCCGTTCCAGATTTCGAGGTTCATCACCGCGTTGGTCGGACCGTAATTGTGATAGGTGAGGGAGGCGTATTTCGACACTTCGTAGATCTTCAGCGCCTTCATGTTGACGATCGGCAGGTCGCCGCCGTCGATCACGCCTTGCTTGGCGGCGGTGATAACCTCGCCCCACGCCATCGGAACGGCGTTGCCGCCAAGACCGTTGATGGTGTCGCCGAAAATCTTCGCCTGCTGCACGCGGATTTTCGCGCCCCGCAGGTCTTTCGGTTCGACGATCGGCTTTTTCGAGGTCCAGAAATGACGGAAGCCGTAGTCATAATAGCACATCACCTTGAGCTTGTATTTGTTCTCGATCTGTTTGGAGAGCTTGTCGCCGATCCGCCCGTTGAGCATGGCGTAGGCCGTAGTGTAATCCTTCACCAGATAGGGCACGAGCAGCGCGCCCATTTCGGGAAACACGGTGGCGGCGGCGCCGGCGGGACTGCCCATCGCGATGCTGCCGGATTTGACCGCGTTCATGATTTCCAGCTCCTGCGGGATCAGGGTCTTGCCGAAGAACTGCATCTCGAGCGCGCCGTTTGATCGCGCCGTCAGTTCCTTCGCCATCCAGTCGAACGCGACCGCGGCCGATTCCGGTACCGCGTTGATGTGCGCGAATACCAGTTTCTTCGGCGAAACTTGCGCGAACGCGGGCGCGCGGCCGGTGGCGAGAATACCGGCCATGCCGGCGCCCGCGCGCAGAAGGGTGCGGCGATTGAGCGAGACGCGGCTCGTCGGAGCTGCTGACATGGGGCTTCCTCCAGGACTCTTTTTTGTTTTGGTCCGGCGGCCGGGCAGGGAAAAGCCGGCCAATCCGGCCGCAAGCTTACAGCATAGCCGTCGCGTTGCCAGAGGGATGTTGGGGGCCGATCCGCTGCAGCAACATCGCGCGCACCCGTACGCAACTTGATCGCGAATGTGTGCCGGTGTCGCACGCCGTCGGCCGCGCGAGTTGTCGCGGCGGTCCGCTCGATTTATGGCGCGTCGGGCTTTTGGTTCAGACGCCGTACTTCCAGGGCAGAATGACCTGACGAAAGATTACCGGATCCGGCCAGGTACCGGCGGTGCGCCCCATATGCCCGCCGGCGGGATTGATCCAGGCCTCGCGCGGCACGCTGCCGCTGTTGATGAGAAGCTCGAGATCGTCATCGGCACCTGGGTGTCCCGCGTTCCACCGACCACCAGGATCGGCGCGGTCGGCTTGCCGAGCAGGTGCTGCGCCTGCAGGGACATTTTGGGCAGGAATGCGATCAGCTCGTCGGCCGATTTCAGGCCGTACACGAACAGGCTGGCGGGAAGCAGGTCGAACAGATATTCGCGGGTGTACATCCGGCCCCGGAAGAAATCCGGCTGGAACGTGCGGTCGATCGGCGGGGATTGGGTAACCCCGGGCTTCCTGTTCGAAGGCCGGCAATTATGCGCATGACAGGTCAGGTGGACAAGAGACCGGTACGCCGGACCGGCGTATGACAGCGCTCAGCCTTCAAGGAGCTGTTTGATACGGCGCTGCAGCTGGCGCTTTTTCATCTCGCTCTTGCGCAGCCGCTCCGCAAGGTCGGAGCCGGGCAGTTCGTACGGGGTTTCCGAACTGAACGCGACGCCGACGAAATTGTCGCGCCACCAGATGATCCTGGCGAGGAAGGAGCGTCCCTTTCGCGCGACGGTCAGCAGCATCGTATCCTTCGGCAGCCTGACGTCGTTGGTGAATTCGAGATGGGCGCCATTTTCCGAAATGTTGCGCACGACGCAATCTCTGGATCCGCTGCGTTCGTCGATCTCGGCGACCCCGCCATAAATAACCTTGTCGCGCGCGCTCTGGCGTCGGTCCAGCATCGAAAAACTCCCAATAAAGAGGGTGACTTTTACGCGGCTTTGCTGCTCGCGGAAGCCCGGGCTGCGCAAAATGCGGCGTTAACGTAAACCGATATTGGCCCGGGAGAGCCGGAATTGACGGGGTTTTGGATGATTAGGGGGATTACGCCGCGGTTTCGCGCAATCCGCGCGCGATTTCCTTCTGGGCGTCGAATTCGCGCCGTCGCCGCGCCAGTTCCTCGGCGCTCAGGGCCGCAACATTGTTATAGTCCCGCTTCCAGGCGGCATCCGCGCTCCAGCGCAGCGGCGATTGCACCGTGGTTTGCGCCGCAGGCGCGGTCTCCAACACCCGCAGCGCGAGCTCAAGTGTATAGGCCTGCGAGGCCACATCGTGCGGCTTGCCGGCCGAATTGCCGAGTGGAAAATCCGAGAACAGAAAGCGCGGCACCGCGGCGTGCTCGACGATGTCCTTGGCGCAACCCATCACGACCGTGGAAATGCCGTTGGCCTCCAGATGCCGGGCGACCAGGCTGATGGTCTGGTGGCACACCGGGCAGTTCGGCACCAACACCGCGGCGTCGACCTTGTCAGCCTGGCAGCGGGAGAGAATTTCGGGCGCATCGGTTTCGATCGTGACGCGATGGCTGCGGTTGGTCGGTGCGCCGAAGAAACGCGGCGCGACTTCGCCGATCCTCCGCTCGCGCTCAAGCCTCAGCAATTGCGGCAGCGGGAACCAGGTGCCGCTGTCGTCGGCCGAGGTGTGCGCGCGGTCATAGGCGATGTGCGAAATCCGCAAATCGTGCGACTTCGAGGTATCGCCGTCGTAGACCGAATAGAATTTGGCGCCGCCATTATATTTGGCGCCGGGCCCCTGATCGCCCCTGGCGGGATCGAAGGGGGCCGCCGTCGTGACGATGGCAATGCGGCACTGGGCAAGCGGCTTGCGCAGGGGTTGGAACGGCGCCTCGACATAATGGGCCCAGCGATAGGGCGTGGTGTAGCCGATCGCCGCGTAATATTCCCGCGTGCGCGCCATGTAGGGGATGGGCGCGTCGTCGTCGGGTGCAAAGCCAGACTGGTCGTCCGAAGGTGCCGTCATGTCCTCACGCTCCCATAGACGTGCCATCATTGCAAAATAGCTAGACTGCCGGTTCCCCGTGTCAAGCATGGTCTGCCCGAGGACAGTACAGCAATGCAAATGCTCCGGGCTCCGCGTGCCGCGCTTTGCGCCGTGGTCGTTACGCTGTGCTGGCCGGTAGCGGGAGCGGCGGCGGAGGAGGCGGCGCCTGTGCCAACCGGTGGCGGGATCGCGACGCCGAGCGTCGAAGAACTCGCGATGCCCGGCGAAACGAGCAAGGGTGGAACGCAGACGCCCGCGGCGGACGCGCGGGAGGCCGATACGCGAGAGGCCGTGTGCCTGATGATCGAGGCGGCGGCGAAGGCCAACGACTTGCCACTTGAGTTCTTCGCGCGCGTGATCTGGCAGGAAAGCCGTTTCCAGTCCGATGCCGTGGGTCCCCTCACACGCCGCGGCCAGCGGGCGCAGGGCATCGCGCAGTTCATGCCGGGCACGGCGAGCGAGCGTCGTTTGCTGGATCCGTTCGATCCGGTGCAGGCGCTGCCGAAATCCGCCGAATTTCTCAACGAATTGCGCAATCAGTTCGGCAATCTCGGGCTGGCGGCGGCCGCCTACAATGCCGGACCGCGCCGGGTGCAGGAGTGGCTGGCAGGCACGGGTCCGATGCCGCAGGAGACGCGCAGTTACGTCGTTGCCATTACCGGCACCACAATCGATGAATGGGCCGCAGCCGGCAAGAACGGCAGGCAGCCCGACCGCGCGCCGAACGCCGGCTGCCGTGAGATGATGGCGCTGCTCAGACGGGCACCCAACCATTTTGTCACCGAACTCGAACAGCATGTGAAGCTGGGCGCTGACCGGCCGTGGGGCGTGCAGCTTGCCGCCGGGTTCAACCGCGAGCAGGCGCTGGCGACTTATTCACGCGCCATGACACGATTGCGCGCCGTGATCGGGGACCAGGATCCAAGCCTGCTCGGCTCGCTGTTCCGGAGCCGGGGCACCCGCACGTTCTATCAGGTGCGGATCGGCGCCGACACGCGTCTCGTCGCCGACGGTCTCTGCAACCGGATCCGGCACGCCGGGGGCGCTTGTCTGGTGTTGCGGAATATGGGGGGCAGCGGGTGACGAAGGTCGTCATGGGCTTGCCGGCAAATGGCGGCTCGGCTGACACGGTATCGTCACGGGCGGTTTAACGAATTGCAGCTGACCCGCATTCCGCTACTCTCCGGCAAAAGCGCGCAATCGGGGAAACGGCATGAATTTGCCCGCGAGGTCGGCCTTGATCGCCTGGCTTGTCAGCGTAACCCTTGCCGCCTCGGCAAACGGCAACGCCGCCGGGTTTCCATCGCGGCCGATCAGGGTTGTCGTTCCCTATGCCGCGGGCGGTCCGACCGACATTCTCGGCCGGCTGGTGGGCGACTTTCTTGGCAGGGATCTCGGGCAGGCGGCGTTTGTCGAGAACAGGCCGGGGGCCCAGGGCGCGATCGGCGCCGAAACGGTGGCGCGCGCCGACGCCGATGGTAACACCCTGCTGGTCGTGGCCGGTTCGATGATCGTGCAAAATCCCTTGCTGTACAAGAAACTGCCCTACGATCCGGCCAGGGATTTTCGAATGCTGGCGCTGATCACCGAGGTGCCGGTGGTGATGGAAGTGCACCCCTCGGTGCCGGCAAGGACGGTGGCGGAATTCGTGGCCTACGCCAAACAAAGCCCCGGAAAGCTCGCTTTTGGTTCGGCCGGGACGGGAGGCACCATTCACCTTGCCGGCGAAATGTTCAAGCAGATGGCCGGCATCGAAATGACCCACGTGCCCTATAAAGGCGCTGGGCCGGCACTGACCGATCTCCTGGCCGGCAACATCCAGGTCATGTTCGACTCCCTGGGCACGGCGCTCCCACCGGTGCGATCCGGAATGCTGCGGGCGCTGGGCGTCAGTTCGGCGCGTCGGAATCCCGATCTTCCGGACGTTCCGACCATTGCCGAGAGCGGTTATCCCGATTACCTCGTCAGCGTCTGGTTCGGGGTCGCCGCGCCCGCCAGGGTGCCCGATGACGTCGCGCAAATCCTGGAGGGCAGCCTTGACCGGGCGATGAACGATGACGCGTTCCGTGCATCGCTGGAGAAGATCGGCTATTCGGTGCTACGACCGCGCAGCAGGGCCGCCATCGCGGAATTCATCGATGCCGACCGGGCGCGGTGGTCTGAAGTAATCAAGGTTCGGCACATTTCATTGGATTGAAGCATGATTCGAGAGCGAGAAATTCGTGAGGGGGAGCTGGCCGTCGAGATGCCACCGGCGCGGGATGCCGGCCTTGTCTTCATCGGTCGCATCCGCACGCCATGGACCTCGCGCGAGGATACGCCGCGGCAGGGGAGCTTCGATGGTCCGGTCTGCCGGCTCGAGATTTTCGAGCCATGGGTGCCGGCGCTGAAGGGCGTCGATTTCTACTCGAATCTCGAAGTCATCTACTGGC
>JBAVEE010000829.1:0-4461 GCA_049587575.1 Bradyrhizobium sp. | reverse complement strand
CTTGAACCCGGTCGTCCAGGCTCCTTTGCACCTTGTCGTCGATTTGCGCACCAAATCGCGTCAGGCAGCGGAACGCGGCCTGGACATGCCCGCCGGGACAGCCGAACCGGTCGTAAAGATCGAGGTGACGAAAGGCGGTGTCGAGGTCGTCGCGCCACATCAGGCGAACCACACGCCGGCCGAGCCAAACACATTCCGGGTTGCCGGCGGGACCGTTGATCACTTTCGCCGCTTCAACGAATTCATCCGTCTTGTGCTGGCTGTCCTTGGCGGCATCGGCCGCACTGGCGGCAGGCTTGCCGGACTGATCCGGGGCGGCCGGGTTGCCGCTTTGGGCGCCCGCGCTTCCAATACCGATCAAGAGTGCAAGCCCGGGGGCGGCAAGGCGGCGCAAAACCGCGGTCTGAAGCTGTAGCACCCGTTGACGCATAAATTCCCCGACTTTTTTCTGTCCGCGCCTGGCCCGGGACGCGCTGGGTTGATGCCGTTCAAATAGGTCTCCAATGCGGCGGAGACCGTTTCCGGATTCCCATGACGGACATTTCGGATTTTGTCCAGCAAAGTCACAACTTTATCGTATTGTGGTAAAGTCAGCCGGCGCCAAGGCCGCGCGGTTGCGGCTTTCGCGCTCTTGTTCGCGCTCTTGGCAGACGGCCAGTGACCGGGTAATCGACGATCCCCGCCTAAAGGATGGAACCGATTTCTCTTCGTACGCCGCTGGCGCTTCTCCTGATCTCCCTGGGTACGATTGCCGCGGTGTGGTGGTGGCTGGCCGCGCCGATTACGCTGGCGCGCGCGCCGATCGATCCCGACGCCAAGCTCTTGTGCGTGTCCTACGCCCCGTTCCGGGGCGACCAAACGCCGCTGTCTCCGGCCACGCATGTCTCGGCGGAACAGATCGCCCAGGATCTGGCGCAACTCGCCAAAATTTCGGATTGCGTGCGCACCTATTCGATCGAGAACGGCCTCGATCAGGTTCCCGAACTCGCGGCGAAGGCCGGGCTGAAAGTCATTCAGGGAATATGGCTCAGCAGCAACCGCCTGAAGAATCTGGCGCAGATCTCGACCGCCGTCCGCCTCACCAAAGACTTTCCGGCCACCATCACTTCGCTGGTGGTCGGCAACGAGGTGTTGTTGCGCGGTGAAATGACCTCAACCGACCTTGCCGCCACCATCCGTTCGGTCAAAGCACAGGTCGCGGTTCCCGTGACCTATGCCGACGTCTGGGAATTCTGGCTGCGCTATCGGGAAGTCTATGAGGCCGTCGATTTCGTCACCGTCCACATCCTTCCTTACTGGGAGGATTTTCCGATCCGCGCGAAATTCGCCGCCGCCCATGTCGACGCCATCAGGAGAAGGATGGCGGTGGCGTTTCCGGGCAAGGAAATCCTGATCGGGGAAACCGGCTGGCCGAGCGCGGGGCGGATGCGCGACGCGGCGTTGCCCTCGCGCACCAACCAGGCCCGCGTGGTCTCCGAGATTCTTGATCTCGCAAAGCGCGAGAACTTTCGCGTCAACCTGATCGAGGCCTACGATCAGCCGTGGAAGCGCCAGCTCGAAGGAACCGTCGGCGGATATTGGGGCCTGTTCGATTCCGTGCAGCGCGCGCTGAAATACCCGCCCGGTGTCGCCATCAGCAACTATCCGCTCTGGAAGCTGCAGATGGCAGCCGGCATGGGTCTGGCTGTGCTGGTGTTCGGCGCTGCCTGGCTGGCGTTGCGACGCAGACCCTGGACGCCGCGGCTCGTCTCCTGGGTCGCCGTCGGAATATCGGCGACCACGGCTGGAATCCTGCTCGGGGTGGCCGCGGATAAAATGTTTTATGAGAGCTACGGGTTGGGCGGCTGGCTGCAATGGGGTTCGCTGCTGGCGGCCGCGACCGTTGCCCCTGTGCTCGGCGCCAATGCCCTGATGTCCGGACGGAGCTTGCCGACATTCCTGGAGTTGCTGGGTCCCCGCGGCTACCGGGTCCGCTCCGCCCTGAGCGTCCTGCTGGGACTGGCGCTGATGGTGACCACCTTGATCGGCGCGCAGAGCGCGCTCGGCTTCGTGTTCGATCCGCGCTACAAGGATTTTCCCTTTGCTGCCTTGACCATGGCCGTGGTGCCGTTCGCCGCGCTCGGCCTGCTCAATCGGCCGAAGGAGGGGACGCGCCCGATCGCAGAGGCGGTATTTGCCGCACTGCTCGCGGCAGCGGCGCTCTATACGGGGTTCAACGAAGGATCGGACAATTGGCAGTCGCTGTGGACCTGCGCCGCCTATTTCCTGCTTGCCCTTACGCTGTGGCAGGCGCGGGCCGCGCGAATCCCAGAATAAGCAGGCCGATCGCGATACCCGACAGCCCCAAATTGTACAGCACGACACCCAAGCCGGCTGCGATCAGCCCGCCCGTGAGCAGGACGATCGACGGCCGGATGACGTGAAGCGTTGCGATGATCAGCGCGACGATCCCGAACACGGAATGGCGAAACAGATAGGTCGCCAGCAGCCGGGATTTGCACAGCATGGTCTGCAGGCCGGCGTCGCATGCCAGTGCCACGCCGGAAAACTCGATCGCCAGATAGCGCACATAAAGCGCGTAACCGACGGTGACGAAGCCGACCACCAGCAGCCATTGCACCTGATAGGGCGTCAGCCGAAACGGATTTTTTTTCACTGGGTTATTTTCCCGGGTAGTGGAACCTGGCCAGCCGCAAGCCGGAACACCTGACCAATTACATCGTCTGTCCGCAAGACCGGAAGTCACTTTTGCGGAAGCCGCGTAAGGCAAAACGCCCCCGCCGCCCCAAAAGCACTTGAAAGGCCCGGTTCAAGCCTCTGAAAAATAATGAGAGTGTCCGGCCGGATCTACCGCGTGCCGAAGAGCCGCGACAGCGCGGATGGCTCCGGTTTGGGGACCTCCGGGTCCTTGGCGGCGCGCCTCGGGGCATAATGCTTGCGCGCAGCGGGTTTGGCCGCGGCAGCAGGCTTGATCTCGGCGGCCTGGGGCTTGGCGCCGGCGGCCGGCTCGTCGGCGTTCACGGCCAGGCGCTGGCCTTCGAACACCGTTGTCGCACAGTTCCGGTCGCTCTCGGTCATCGCGGCGCAGATTTTCGCCGCCGCCGCCGCATCACTGATCGGTCCGGCCACCAGCCGCAGCTGCATGCCGAGGCCGCCGGTGCCTTCCTTGATCACGACGATCGGGCGCAGCTTCGTCAGCGCGGCATTGGATCGCGATTTGAGCAGCCCGCGCCACAAGGCGCGCAAGCCTGGAAGCGAATTCGCACCGCCAACATCGACCCCGAATTCGGTGCGCTGGACCGCGAGCGCGGGCGTCGCGGCGGCAGTTTCCGGTTCCGCCGCCTCGGCGGGCGAAGTCGCAGCCACCACCTCCGGCATCGGCGCGGCGGTGACCGTTTTTGGCGAGGCGCCGGGTTCGATCAGCTTTGCGGCCGCCGGGTCGGGCGGCGCCATCATCGATTTCGCGGCTGTCAGCGGCGTCGCCGGCGTCTCGGCGGGGACCTTTGCAGCATCATGAACTGCGGATGATGCCGGAGCCGGGCCGGGTTCAGCGGCGGCGGTAGCGACCGTCACCGGCTTTTCTGCCGTCACGGCCGCCGTCGCCGCCACCGGCGATACCACCGGTGTGGCCGGCTGCTTTTGCGCCATCGCCGGCGCTTCTGCCGGCAGGGCGGCCACGGGAGCGACCGCCGGAGCAGGCGACGCGGCGGGCGTTGCGGCTTGCGGCGACGTCACCGCGGAATTTTGCCGCGCAATCGCGCCGGTCACCGAATCCAGGCCCTGTTCCAGAACGGAAACCCGCGAGTACAGCCGGTCGCGATCACCGTTCAACGTTTCGATCGCGGCGGCCAGCCGCCGGGCTTCGCCTTGGCTCTCCTTGGCGACCGACTGAATCTGCTGCGACTGCCGCGCCAGATCGGCGGACGCGATCTGCTCGCGCCGCATTCCGAGGGAAGATTGGTTGGCGAGTATCGCAATGATGACCGCGCCGACCGACGCAGCCGCCCACGACCCCAGCCGCCATAGCGTGCGCCGGTCGAATTCATCCTCCTCGGCCAGGAACCCGGAGAGCAAGCCGCCCGTTTCCTCGGTCCCGAAGCTGCCTGCCGGTTTGCTGGAATCCTTTGCCATGTGAAGTTTCGGCCCCCCTAAGGCCCCAACCGAATCACGCGGCAAACATTAACAGGAAAAAGGCCGTCACTTAGAATCCCCGGCATTCTACCGGGTGACGAATCCGGGTTTCCATGCGGGACGAAAACCCTTTATGACGGCGGCGGCGCAATATCGGCCGCAACCGCAAGGGATTGGAATGACCGGCAGGACCAGCCTGACCATCGTGCTCGCGGCCGGCGAGGGCACCCGCATGCGCTCCACGGCGCCCAAGGTCCTGCATCCGGTGGCCGGCCAGTCGCTGCTGGCGCATGTGCTCGGCGCTGCCCCGAAGGGAAGCGGCGCCTCGCT
>JBAVEE010000828.1:0-6934 GCA_049587575.1 Bradyrhizobium sp. | reverse complement strand
CCGTCGTGAAGGCGCTCGTCGGCCTGTCCAACCTGATGGCCGACGCGGGAAGCCGGATCGCCTCCATCGACGTCAACCCGTTCCTCGTCAATGCCCGGGCCGGCGTTGCCGTCGACGGCCTGATTGTCCTTAACAACACTGCCGCCAAGGGCACTTCCGGCCTTAAGTCGTGAAGCCGCGCCGGTTGATGTGAGAATGTCGCGTGGCGCCTGGAACAAAGGCCGATGCGAAGAGTTGATGGTGGTTGATTCCGGGGCATTTCGAGGGGAAAAAGTTGCGTAACCAAGGTCCCTCTGCCCGATCGGGTGGATCATTCCCGACCGGGGGCGGCGAACTTGGCGCGCTGATCCGGCAGTTCGATTGGGCAAAGACCAGCCTCGGGCCGCTCGCGACGTGGCCACAAAGCCTGAAGACCGTCACTGAAACCCTGCTCCGATCCCCCGTCCCCATCGTGCTGCTGTGGGGCGAGGACGGCATCATGATCTATAACGACGCCTATTCGGCGTTTGCCGGCGGCAGACATCCAGAGCTGCTCGGATCGAAAGTTCGCGAAGGATGGCCTGAGGTCGCCGACTTTAACGACAACGTCATGAAGGTGGGCCTGAGCGGCGGCACCCTGGCCTACAGGGATCAGGAACTCACCCTCTATCGCCGCGGCCAGCCTGAGCAGGTCTGGATGAATCTCGACTACTCGCCCGTCCTGAACGAGGCCGGCGAGCCCGCGGGGGTGATCGCCATCGTGGTCGAGACGACGCAGCGGGTGATCGCCGAACGCCGGGTAAGGGAAAACCGCGACGAGTTGCACCGCATCAACGAAATTCTCTTCGAATCCCAAAGAGCGCTAAAGGACCGCGAAAGCGACCTTGCCCGCGTTCAGCAGATCGCCCGCATCGGAGGGGTCAACGTCGACCTGAGACACGGCTTCGACAACGGCAAGCGTGCGCCTGAATATCTTGAAATACACGGGCTTGATCCGGATACCATCGATACGCACGAGAACTGGGTCGGGCGGCTTCATCCCGAAGATCGCGACCACGCGCTGCAACATTTTCTGGCAACGGTGAACGGCAGCGGAACACACTACTCTTCCGAATACCGGATCGTGCGGCCGAAAGATGGGCAGGTTCGTTGGATCGCCTGCGAAGCCGAGATCGAACGGGACGAGAAGGGCCGGCCGCTTCGCCTGGTCGGCGCGCATATGGATATTACCGATCGCAATCTGGCGAAGGAACTGCTCAGAGAAAGTGAAGAGCGCTTTCGATTGATCGCCAACAGCGCACCGGTGCCGATGTGGGTCAGCAAACTGGATGGCACCCGTGGTTTTGCCAACCAGGCCTATCTGGATTTTCTCGGCATCGGGTACGATGAGGCGCTGGTTTTCGACTGGCGCAAGGTCCTTCACCCCGACGATCTCACCCGAATTGTCGAAGAGAGCGTCGCCGGAGAAGCCTCGCTCAAGCCGTTTGTCCTGGAAGCGAGGTATCGCCGGGCGGACGGCGCCTGGAGATGGATGCGATCAGAGTCGCAACCGCGCTGGGACGCGGCGGGAAAACACATCGGCTTTATCGGGGTGGCTCACGACATAACAACCGCCAAGGAAGCCGAAAGCGAACTGCGTCGCCTCAATGAAACACTGGAGCAGCGCATCAAGGAGCGCACTTCCCAGCTTGAATCCAATGAAGCGCAACTGCGCGCCATCTTCGAGACCAGCAACCAATATCAGGGGCTGCTGGATCTGCAGGGCAACGTCATTTATGCGAACAAGACCTCGCTGGCGGGGATCCAGGGGGTCGCAGGGGACGTCGTCGGCAAGCCGTTTTGGGATTCGGCATGGTTTTCCGGAACACCGGGCGCGCGCGAAGTGGTCAGCCATGGATTTGCCGACGTCATTCGCGGCGAGAGCGTACGCACCGAAATGCTGCTGCATTTGCCGATCGGCGACAGGTATTTTGATTTTGCGATGCGGCCGGTATTCGATCAGCAGGGCGCGGTAGCCGCCGTCTTGCCGGAGGCGGTCGATATCACCGAGCGGCGCCAGGCCGAAGACGCCCTTCGTCAATCCCAGAAGATGGAAGCCATCGGTCAACTTACCGGCGGCGTGGCTCACGATTTCAACAACCTGCTGACGATTATTCGCTCCGCCACGGACTTCCTTCGCCGCCGCGATCTGGCTGAGGATCGGCGCCGGCGCTACATCGATGCGATTTCCGATACGGTAGACCGCGCCTCGAGATTGACCGGGCAGCTTCTGGCGTTTGCGCGGCGGCAACCCTTGACCCCTCAGGTGTTCGATGTCGGCGTACAAGTTGAAGCCATCGCTCAGCTCATCCGCCCGCTCGTCGGCGGAAGGATTCAGATCGAGTTAACGATTCGCGATCCCGATTGTTTCGCATTGGCTGACGTCGCGCAATTCGAGACGACCCTTATCAATCTTGCCGTGAACAGCCGGGACGCCATGGAAGATGGGGGGCTTATTTCGATCAATGTCGAGAAGGCCGATGCGATCCCGGCCTCGGGCACGAGCCGAATGCACAGCGGAAAATTCATCGCCATCTCGATCAAGGATACGGGTACAGGCATCGCACCCGACAGACTGGCGGCGATTTTCGAGCCGTTTTACACAACCAAGGAAGTCGGAAAAGGCACAGGCCTCGGTCTCAGCCAGGCCGTCGGATTTGCCAAGCAATCGGGCGGCGAGATCGTAGTGACCAGCATTTTGAACGAAGGCTCGACCTTCACGATCTATCTGCCTCAGGCGGAGATCCCCAGCGGTCAGGCGGACGCGGCTGCAGCCAGGATGGAGGCGACGACGGGCGGACGCGGCCATCGCATTCTGGTCGTGGAAGACAACGAAGATGTCGGAAAATTCTCGACGGAGCTGCTGCAGGATCTGGGTTATGCCACCAGGCGGGCCGATAACGCCAAGCAGGCGCTTGCGCTGATCGCCGCGGACGAACTGGCGTTCGATCTGGTGTTTTCCGACGTCATCATGCCCGGAATGAACGGTGTGGAGCTGGCGACGATCATCCGCGAGCGATACCCCGGCCTGCCGGTGGTATTGACCAGCGGCTACAGCAGTGTGCTGGCGGAGAACGCCCATCACGGATTCGAGCTGATTCAGAAGCCATATTCGGTCGAAGCGCTGTCCCGTACCTTGCGCAGGGCTATTTCGGAGCGATTATAGCCCCGATCGACGCGCTTGCCGGGGACGTAACCTAGGCCGAAGGTTGCAGGATTTCCCTTGGGATCGTCATTGGCAAAGGCGAGCCGGAAGGGTTACGGTCACCGCCTCCAACGGCATCGAAGAATGCCGGTTTTCAAAACACGTCACCTTGTCTGGGAGGACAACATGGGCACCTCGCCACGATCCTGTTCGGTCGATCGACGAGCTATTTTGCGGACAAGTGCGGCACTTGCTGCAGTGCAATTTTCATCCCCCTTTATCATCAAGGCCAGGGGCGAAACGCCGGTGCGGATCGGAATGGTCGACCCGCTGACGGGGGTTTATGCCGCCATCGCTCAGGGCGAGGTGGTGGGGGCAAAATTCGCCGCCGAGGAGATCAACAAGAAGGGCGGCATTCTGGGCAGGCCCCTCGAGCTCCTGATCGAGGATTCCGCGAATGATGTCGGGACCGGGGTGCAGAAGACGCGGAAGCTGATCGAGCGCGATCAGGTGAGCTTCATCATCGGCGACGTCAATTCCGGCATTGCGATCGCGATGGCGCAGGTCACCAGCGAGAAGAAGGTGCTCCATATCGTGTCCGGGGGGCATACCGATCCGATCACCGGCACCAACTGCTCGTGGAACGTGTTCCGGGTCTGCAATTCCACCGCCATGGACGCCAATGCCATCGCGTCGACCCTGATCGAGAAATTCGGCAAGAAATGGTACTTCCTGACGCCGGACTATGCGTATGGGCACTCGGTTCAGGCCGGCTTCGAGAAACTGTTGAAGGCCGCCGGCGGCACTTCCGCCGGGTCCCTCGTCCCGCTCGGCACGCCGGACTATTCGGCCTATTTGATCCAGGCAAGGGCCTACGGCCCGCAGGTGCTGATCAACGTGATGGGCGGCGGCGATCAGGTTTCAAGCCTGAAGCAATTTGTCCAATTCGGCCTGGACAAGCAAATGGCGGTCGGGGGCACCCTGTTCGAGCTCGAGAGCATCCGCGCCGTGCCCGACGGCGCACGCGTCGGGTGGTGGACCATGGAATGGTGGTGGGACCAGCCGGGCGTGCCGCACGTCGCCGAATTCAACGCCGCGATGAAGAAGATCACCGGCCTCTCGGCCACCGCGCGCAACTGGTTCGGCTATGCGTCGGTTCAGACGCTGGCGGCGATCGCCAATCAGGAGAAGACGCTCGACGCGGTGAAGCTGTCGCGGGCGCTTTCCGGATTCAAGCTGCCGCCGGAGATCGCCTTGCAACCGGGCGCGCCGGCGTTCCGCGCCGGAGACCATGAACTGATGAGCACCGTGTTTGTCGGCGAGGCACACCCGCCTCAAGGCGACCCCGACAAAATGTTCACGGTACGCAGTCTGGTGCCGGGAGAGAAGGCCGCGGGCCCGGCGGAGGGCACCGGCTGCAAGATACAATGGCCGGCCTGAGGCAAAATCACATGAGGCAGGCTTTGGCGGCCGGGGCGTCGAGGCATCAGATCGGACAAACGTCCAACAACAGAAACAATGATCGCTCGGAGGAGAATTCATGACATCGCAGACTTTCACCACCAAATTCGATCGGCGCACGCTGATGAAGGGCGCCGCCGCGCTGGGCGCCTTTCAGGTGGCCTCCCCTTTCCTTATTCAGGCCCGCGGCGAGACGCCTATCCGGATCGGCATGGTCGATCCCCTCACGGGCGTCTATGCGGCGCCTGCCGGCAATGAGGTGATGGGCGCCAAGCTCGCGGTCGAGCAGATCAACGCCAAAGGCGGCATACTCGGACGTCAGGTCGAGTTGCTGGTGGAAGATTCCGCCAATGACGTCGGCACCGGCGTGCAAAAGGCTCGCAAGCTGATCGAGCGCGATCAGGTCAACTTCATGATCGGCGACGTCAATTCGGGTATCGCGGCGGCGATCGCCCAGGTCACCGCCGAAAAGAAGATCCTGCACATTGTTTCCGGCGGTCACACCGATTCGATCACCGGCAAGGACTGCAAATGGAATGTCTTCCGCGTCTGCAACACGACGCGGATGGAAGCCAATTCGGTTTCCAACCTGCTCTATACCAAGTACGGCAAGAAATGGCACTTCATCACGCCGGACTACGCCTTCGGCCACACGCTTTACGACGCCTGCACCGCTAATCTGAAAAAGCTCGGCGGCACGGTGACCGGCAATGAGCTCACGCCGCTCGGCACTACGGATTTCTCCGCCTACCTGATCAAGGCGCGCGCCGCCAACCCGGACGTGCTGCTTCTCCTGGTGCAGGGCTCCGACATGATCAACTGTCTCAAGCAGATCGTGCAGTTCGGCCTCAACAAGCAGATCCACGTCGCGGGAACCCAGCAGGAGCTGGAATCGCTTGCCGGCCTGCCCCCGGAAGCGCGTATCGGCATCTGGATGTTCGAATGGTACTGGAAGCAGCCGGGCGTTCCCGGCGTCGACAAGTTCGTCGCCGATATCCGCAAGGTCAACAACGGACATGTGCCGACCGCGCGGCACTGGTTCGGCTACACCTCGGCGATGAGCTTTGCGCTGGTCGCGAACCAGGCGAAGGTTCTCGACGCAGTCAAGCTCGCAGCCGCGCTGGAGAATTTCGAGTTGCCCGATGACGTCAAGCTGCAGCCGAACAAGGTCTACTACCGCAAGGGCGATCATCAGCTGATGACGTCGGCGTTCGTCGGCGAGGCGCAACCGAAGGGCAAGGACGACCCGGAAGACCTCTTTCGCGTCGACGACGTCGTTCCGGGCGACAAGACGGCTCCGGCGGTCAGCGAGACCGGCTGCACCGTCCAGTGGCCCGCATAGCCTAGAGCCGGCTTTTCCTTATGACCCGGGAGCTGACATCTCCCGGGTTCGATGCATGTGTTTTCTTCCGGTGAATTATGACGCAACTGCTCCTGTTTAACGTCACCAACGGGCTCATCATCGGCGCCTTTTACGTGCTGATGGCGCTCGGCCTTTCGCTCATTCTCAATTTGAGCAACGTCATCAATTTCGCCCATGGCGGGTTTCTCGTCATCGGCGGCTACATCGCCTATACGATCACGCCCTATGTCGGCTTCTGGGGCGCGTTGCTGCTGGCGCCACCGCTGACGGCCGTCATCGGGCTTGCGGTCGAGCGCGTGCTGATCCGGCCGCTTTACGGACGTGATCCGCTCTACAGCCTGCTCCTGACCTTCGGACTGGCGTTCATCATCGAGGATGGCACGCGCTTCATCTGGGGACCGCAGGGCAAGCCGGTCACCATTCCGCCCTTTCTGGCGCAGCCGCTCAGCAACGAACTGTTCTTCATCACCGGCTATCGCCTGTTCATGGTGGCCGTGGTGATGATCGCTGTCGCGCTCTTGTTCGTGCTCCTGCGCTACACGCGTCTTGGCATTCGCATCCGCGCCGGCACGCTCGACCTCGAGACCGTCGCCGCACTCGGCATCAACGTCCAGATGCTGCGTTCGCTCAATTTTGCCGTCGGCATCTATCTGGCCGGTCTCAGCGGTGTTCTCGCTGCCGGGCAGCTCGGGCTTGAACCGACCATGGGCACGGGGCTGCTGATGCCGAGTTTCATCGCCATTATCGTCGGCGGCATCGGCAGCCTGCCGGGAACGCTGGTCGGGGGCCTGCTGATCGGGGTGGCCTCGGGATTGACGGCGGTGTTTCTTCCGGCCGCCAGCGAGGCCGTGATCTATGTCATGATGGCGGTGGTGCTGCTGTTGCGCCCACGCGGATTGTTCGGCGAAGAAGGAATGATGAGTTGAGCGCCGAGCAAACCCGCAAGC
>JBAVEE010000827.1:0-3593 GCA_049587575.1 Bradyrhizobium sp. | reverse complement strand
CGCCGGCCGCGCCGCCGATCACCAACGCTCCTGTCGTGAGCCAGCAGGTCGCACCGCTGCCGCCGCCGATCGAAGTGCGCCCCGCACCCAGCGTGGTTGCCCGTCCGCCGAAGCTGAAGCCGCCGCTTGTGCTGACGCCGCCGGTCGCAAATCCGTAGTGGCCCGCGTTCCCGAACTCAGGCTCACGAACCGCCGCGGCCGGTATGGCTCCGAACATCTTCAACGAAGCCGTTCGCGGTCAGGACGGTGCGATCGTCAGGGTTCCTGGCCCAGGGAGGTGCGAACCTTGGTAGCGGCGTCATAGATTTGGACCTGAAGCATTGGATAAGTCGACTTCAGCTTTCGACCCGATGCTTCGGCCGCTGTCGCGGTGTCAAACACCGACTTGAAATGGCCGTCGACAATTAACACGAACCCTTCGGTAGGAAGCCTGTCGGCGCGTGGAGCTTTCTTTTGCTCAGGTTCATCGATCGAGAGAACCGGCTTTTTCATTGGAGTTTTCATTTTTGCCTGGTGTCTGACGCGCCCCGGAATCAGGCCGCGCCTTGAGAATATTCATGACAATATATCACGCTTGCAGGCACATGTTGATCTGCCTGGCGGCAATCCTGCAGTGGGTTCCCGATCGAGCATGATCCGGAGGCCCCGCTATGGTTTTTGGGTGGTCTGCTCGAATTTTATGGTCGAGATCGGCCATTTTCCATCGTGCCCCTCGATGGAGATTCGGATGCCGTGAAGTTCGTCCAGCCAGACATTCGAAACTGTCCCGGCTTTCCCATCGGTGAGAACGACAGCTTTCCCGACGAGATCGGATTGCGCCTCCCCGAACGCGGTAAGGATCGTCGACGCGCGGAGCTTCACAGTCGTCATGGTGTCCCCGAAGTCGGTCAGGCGAGCAAGTCAGCGGCGTCGTGTTGCCTCTGAAAGGTGTGCAAGTCGTGACCGGGACGGGGCAATCGAGTGGCCGAAAAAATCCTCCGGAATCGGATCAGCCGTTCGGCCGGTCCAGATCCGTTCTGACCTCGCAGAGCGGTTCTTAGGTGTTCTTAAAAATGAGCGGCAACCAGATCGTAAGAACCCCTGCTTCCGCGGACATAGACCTTCGCCGCGGCGGCACATATCAAATCACGGTTACAGTCGAACGCGCTCAGAAAGCCCGACTCGTCGGGGCGGGCATCTGGTTGAATTCGTCTCAATGCGTCTTCGTCTATGAAAAATGACGCTTCCATAGCGCTATCGTATCCCCAAAACCGCACGGCGCGCCGCGTCTGGTCATAAGAGCGACTATGATTCGGAAAATCAATCACGCGATCGAGACCGGTCAAATCGGCGCCGGTTCACGACTCTGGCTGGAACTGGAATCAGCATGCGGTTATGGTTGAACATCCGTTGTAACGCCCGCTCGGCCACACCGGCAATTTGACCGCGGATTTGTCTGAGCGACTGAATTTGTTCAGCCGAGTGCCGTTCGATGCGGCGACGGAATTTCAATAAGGCCTTCATTAGGTCAACCTCGCTGACGCGCTCCTGCGTGTACTCTCTATCGTTACTTAAGTGCTCATTTCACTTTTACGAGTCGCCGACCGCTTCCCTCGCCATCACGCTTTCATCGCCTGCATCAGCGCCGAAATCTTGATGGTCGCAAAATTGGAGAAGGTGTCCGATACCGCGTAGGGCAAGATGATCTGGTCGTTGTGCCGCACGGCGCCGCAGGTGTAGACGACGTTAGGGACGTATCCTTCGCGCTCAGATGGCTCAGGCCGCAACAGCGGCTCGCGCGAGCGCGCCAGCACCCTGGAGGGGTCGTTCTTGTCGAGCAGCGCCGCGCCGATGGAGTATTTGCGGACCGGGCCGACGCCGTGGGTCAGCAGCAACCAGCCTTCATCGAGTTCAATCGGCGATCCGCAATTGCCGATCTGAACGAACTCCCAGGGAAACTCCGGCTTCAGAATGGCCTGACCGCCGTCCCATGTGTAGAGATCGTCCGAATAGATCAGATACAGGTTCTCATTATCCTGCCGCGCGATCATGGCATATTTGCCGCCGATCTTGCGGGGGAATAGCGCCATGCCCTTGTTCTTTGCCGCGGTACCTTTCAGGGGCGTCAGCCGAAACGACATGAAATCGCTGGTCTCGATCAATTCGGAGCGGATCGCCCGGCCGCTGTAGGCGGTATAGGTCGCGTAGTAGGTTTTCCGGTTTTCATCTTTGAATTCGACAAAGCGCGCGTCCTCGATGCCGTTCGACTGCGAATCGGTGACGGGGAAGATCACGCGTTCGCTGAGCTCTTCTTCGGCATTGAAGGTCAACTCGACATGATCGCCGTCCGGTCTGGATACGCGGCGGCTGATCCGGGGGCTGGAGGCGAGCCGCGCCGTCGGATCGACGGTCAGGCTGCCGTCGGCCGCGATGGTCCCGGCTCGAAACGTTAGTGACGACACATGTCCTTCGCCGATCGCCCGCAGGCTGAGAATGAAGCGCAGGCCGCCTTTCGGCGCGTCCGACTGATCGGGGTGGGGGACGATGCTGGGATTGAACAGGGCCGAGGCTTCGAATGAATATTCGTTGAGAAAATAAGCGCCGATCAATTGACACTGGGCCTTGGAAAAGGTGCCGTGAGCCGCCAGCGCCTGTTCCATTACCTCGGCGCGCGACTCGAACGTCTCCAGCAGGTTGCGGTGCCGGCCCTGGAAATTGTCCAGGACGTCTTCGAGCTGGCTGGCAACGGCTTCGGGATCGAGCGCGAGAACCCGGTCGACGATATGGTTGGCCCGCGTCTTGTCGGTCGGATTGAGATCACGCGGTTCCGTCGCCGGCTTGAACGGGCGCACGATCACCCGCGCGGGATCGGGACGCAGATAAAGTGCCTGACGGTTGAGAAAGCTGGCTCGCGACGACAAGGTGCCTCGGCTGGTTGGAGTAACATGGGCGGTGAAATTCAGGTGCCCACGGCGCGCAGCGCCACCGGCGGGGTCTGGCCGGTGTTGACGCGGGCGAGCTGCCTGATTTCCGCGAGGCTGAGAAGATAGGACAAGACCGACTCACCGCCGCGATTCTCATTAGCACGATCGGGGTGCAACCCATCGCGACAACTTCCGGTGTGCGGATCGACCAGCGCCACGGACAGGTCGTTGTTGCCGAGAAACCATGCGAACACCCGCGTTGCGATGGTCTTCCACTCGGCATCGCCGTCCGCTCGCCAGGCCGTGAGGCAGGCAGCGATCGTCGCCGTTGCTTCCACCGGTTGCTGATCGAAGGTGCGGGGAGGTTGCCGCCGTTCGCCGAAACCGGCGGTGCCGACCGGGCGGAAATGACCGGCCGGTGCGGTTTGCTGTGTCATCAGCCAACGCAGCGACCTCAGTCCGGCATCGACATAATCGAACGTTTTTGTTGCCATGCCCGCCATTATCAACGCCTGCGGCAGGCGGGCGTTGTCGTAGGCCAGCCCTTCCTCGAACCATGCCCATTCCGGGGACTCGACCGACGCCAGAATCGACATCAGCCTGCCGGCAAGAAGATGCCGCACCTCACAAGCGTGGAGATCATCCGGCGCCACGGCGCAATAGGCGTCCAGACCCAGTAGCGTGAAGGCC
>JBAVEE010000826.1:0-3510 GCA_049587575.1 Bradyrhizobium sp. | reverse complement strand
GGCCTTCAGCGTCCGGCGCAGTGCAGGGTCCGTCGCCTCATTCAGGAGTTTCTGAAAATGAGCGACATTTTGTTCGCAAATGAACCTTTGCATCCTCCGACCCCCTGCCAGAAGCTGCTACCAGTGGCGACATCGCCAATACAACGTCAAGGATATGTTGACCCGAAATCCCGTGCAGACAACTCTCAAAATTGAGCCGCAGCCATGCCGCGGAGCGGGCCGGAAGTCAGGCCGGAAGCCGTTTCTCAACATTCGCGCTCCTTGCCGGCACGCCGAACTCCCGGCGGCACACTTCGGCGAGCAAGGCGACACCTTCGCGGATTTGCTGGTGCGAGGGGCTCGCGAAGCACAGCCGCAGGCGGCTGCCGGCATAGACCTTGTCGGTCGACCATTCCGGTCCCGGGTTGATCGCGACGCCGGCTTTGAGCGCGGCCTGGTAGAGTTTCAGCGTATCGACGTTGTCGGGGAGTTTGACCCACAGGAAAATGCCGCCCTTGGGCGCTTCGAATTCCGCCGATGTGCCGAATTGTTCGTTGAGCGCCTCCATCAGCGTATCGAGCTTGGCGCGCAAGCCTCGCGTCAGTTT
This sequence comes from Bradyrhizobium sp., assembly GCA_049587575.1. Taxonomy (GTDB): domain Bacteria; phylum Pseudomonadota; class Alphaproteobacteria; order Rhizobiales; family Xanthobacteraceae; genus Bradyrhizobium. Next base: position 2,924 of record JBAVEE010000826.1, on the reverse strand, counting down.
CGGCACGTGCGAGGTGAAGTGCGGCGCGCAATATTCCGCCAGCACCATCTGCTCCAGCGCGCCGCTTCCGGCGTCGGTTTTCAGCGCCAGCATGCGCGACAGCACGTTCCAGGGTGCGACGATGAAGCCGACCCGCAATGCCGGCGCGATCGACTTGGAGAACGACCCGATGTGGATGACGTTGCCGGTCTCGCTCATGGCGTGGAGCGCAAGCGGGCGGTGTCCGTCCCAGATCAGGTCGGCGTAGCAATCGTCCTCGAAGATCGGCACGCCATACTGTTCCGCGAGCTGCAGGAGTTCGATGCGCCGCGGCTGCGGCATGATGGTCCCGGTCGGGTTCTGCACGGTCGGGATGGTGTAGATGTATTTCGGCGTGACGCCGCGGCGCTTGAGATCGGCGAGAGCGGCGGCCAATGCGTCCATCCGCATGCCCTGATCATCGAGCGGAATCCCGATCGTGTTGACGCCGAGCCGCGTCAGCCGATTCAGCGCGCCCTGATAGGTATCCCGTTCGATAATGACGGTATCGCCGCGGGCGAGCAGGGTGGCGTTGACAAGGTCGAGCGCCTGCAGCGAGCCCGACACGATCAGAATGTCGTCCGCGGCACACGCGATCCCGGCATCGCGCGCCAGTTTCGCAGTGAGAAACTGACGCAAGGGAAGGTAACCCTGGGGCCCGCTGGCGAGCCCATAGGTCGCGAGCGTCTTGCCTTCACGCCTGAGCACGGCGTCTACCGCGTCGATCAGGCCCTCGACGGGCACCTGATCCGGGTCGTTGTTGCCGCCGACAAAACTGTATCTGGCCAGCCCCGTCCATTTCGCCGCGGGCGCCGGCGATCCCGCGGGCAGCAGGGGCGTGAAGTCAAACATTGCGGAGGCCATCAGCGCCGTCTCCCTTGTTCTTTATTGGTTCCGACCTTAAGCAAGTCTGCAGGCTTTGTCGCCACCGTATCGCTACACCGCCGGAGCCGTTCTGCCCTGCGTAATGAAGCTGGCGCGGGCATGCGAGTCCGGCTAATGCTCGCCACGCGCAAAGTGAGACCCTTGAATGGCCGACCCGATCCAGGAAGTTCTGCACGCCTTCGCCAGCGGCCAACTGGTCGTCGTCACCGACGACGACGACCGTGAAGGCGAGGGCGATCTGATTGTCGCGGCATCGCTGTGCACCGCCGAGAAGATGGCGTTTATCATCCGCCACACCTCGGGCATCGTCTGCGCGCCGATCACAGGCGAAGACGCGCGCCGGCTGCGGCTCGATCCCATGGTGGCGCACAACGAGTCCAATCACACCACCGCCTTTACCGTCTCGATCGACTACAAGCCCGATAACGGCACCGGGATTTCGGCGGACGAACGGGCTTCCTGTTGCCGGGCGCTGGCCAATCCGAATGTCGGCGCCAACGATTTTGCACGGCCCGGTCACGTGTTTCCACTGATTGCGCGTGACGGCGGCGTGCTGCTGCGCTCGGGCCATACCGAGGCGGCGGTTGATCTCTGCAAGCTGAGCGGCCTGCCGCCGGTCGGCGTCATCAGCGAGCTGATGAACGACGACGGGACCGTGATGAAGGGCGAGCAGGTGGCGCGTTTCGCCAAGGCCCACAAGCTCAAGCATGTCACCATCGCCGACATGATCGCCTACCGCCAGGCGCGCGAAAAGCTGATCGAACGTGTTTCGACCTTTACCGCGGAGAGCCCGATCGGGCCGCTGCAAGGTTACGCCTATCGCTCGCCGTTCGACGAGATCGCGCATGTTGCATTCGTCTATAACGGCATCGGTGACGGCAGGAACGTGCTCACCCGCTTTCACAAACCCAATATTATCAAGGACATCTTTAGCGGGCCAAAACGCATGCAGTCCGTGCTCGAACATTTCAGGAAGAACGGAAGCGGCGTGCTGGTGTACTTGCGCGATGGCGCCGCCGGCGTCCCGGTCGCGCCGCTCCCGGAAGAAAAATCCGCGGAGGCCGACCGCAACAGGCAATGGCGCGAAGTCGGCGTCGGCGCGCAGATCCTGCGCGATCTCGGCGTCACCTCGATCCGGAATCTGACGTCGTCGGTACACGACTACAAGGGACTGTCCGGTTTCGGTATCGAGATCGTCTCCAACGAACAGCTTGAGGGGTAGGGGACGCTCACCGCCAATCCGGGTCCGGCTCTGCGAGCCGTCCCGGAATGACGAAGCGCGAGATTGCCCAATCCATTTGCGCTCTTGCCCTTAGCGCTTTAAAATAGCGACAAAGATGCGAAAGGATTTTTCATGAGCGTGCGCCCTCAGACCAAGGACAAGCCGTCCCCGGTGAATTTCCAGTGGGACGATCCGTTCATGCTCGACGAGCAACTCACCGAAGACGAGCGCATGATCCGCGACACCGCGCGTGCCTATGCGCAGGACAAGCTGGCGCCGCGTATCGCCAAGGCCTATCTCGAGGAGAAGACCGATCGCGAGATTTTCAATGAAATGGGCGAACTCGGCCTGATCGGCATTACCCTGCCGGAGGAATATGGCTGCGCCAATGCAAGCTATGTCGCTTACGGCCTGGTGGCCCGCGAGATCGAGCGGGTCGATTCCGGCTATCGCTCGATGAATTCGGTGCAATCGTCGCTGGTCATGCACCCGATCTATGCTTATGGCGACGAGAACCAGCGCAGGAAATATCTGCCCAAGCTCGCCACCGGCGAATGGGTCGGCTGCTTCGGCCTGACCGAGCCGGACGCCGGCTCCGATCCCGGCGGCATGAAGACCCGCGCCGAGAAGACCTCCGACGGCTACCGGCTGACCGGCAGCAAGATGTGGATATCCAACGCGCCGATCGCCGACGTGTTCGTGGTGTGGGCGAAATCGGCGGAACACAACAACCAGATCCGCGGCTTCATCCTGGAAAAGGGCATGAAGGGCCTTTCGGCGCCGAAGATCGGCGGCAAGC
>JBAVEE010000825.1:0-2386 GCA_049587575.1 Bradyrhizobium sp. | reverse complement strand
CCGCCGCCCCCGCCGGGTTATTATGGCGGTCCGGTGTACGTGGAAGATGCACCCTGCCGCTGGGTTCGTCAGCGTTACTGGGACGGTTACGACTGGCGCTTCCGCCGCATTCAGGTCTGCGATTGATCTCAGCGGACAGGCGCTGAACGCAGCGTCTTGATTTCAAAACCCGGCCGATGCCTCGGCCGGGTTTTTGTTTGTCCACATCCTGTGGAGCGACGGCGGAGTTTGTCAGCGCGCCGCGCTGATCGAACGCAGCACCGCCTCGCTCGGCCAGCAATCCACCTTGAGGCCGGCCGATTTCTGATAGGCGCCGAGCGCCGCGCGGGTCTTCATTCCCGCCTTGCCGTCGACCTTGTCGGCATAGAGACCGATGCGCGCAAGGTGACGCTGCATGGCCTCGACGTCGGCGGTGCGCAGCTGGGTCGAGGCCGACCACGGTGTCGCGAACGGCAAAGGGCTCACGATGCGGTCGCTGAGATGGCCGACGAACAGCACATACAAATCCGAAAAATTGTATTCCTTGATCACGAAATAATTCTTGGTGGTGAGAAACGCCGGGCCGTAGATGCCTTCCGGCTGCAACAACGAGGCCGGCTGCGCCTGCTCGGCCGCGCTTAGTTTCTGTCCGCGCACCGGCGTAAAACCTTCGCGCAGCCATTCGCCGATCGGCTTTGTCACCTCGGGCACGCCGATCGTGCAATCGACATTAGCGGGCGGCCGCACCTCGTAAGCCCAGCGCAGGCCGGGCTGCCAGCCCTTGTTGACGAGTTGCTGCGCGGCGGAGGCCAGCGCGTCCGGTACCGAATGCCAGATGTCCTTGCGGCCGTCGCCGTCGAAATCGACGGCATGTTTGTAGAACTCCGACGGCAGGAATTGGGTCAAGCCGGTGGCGCCCGCCCAGGACGCGCGCATATCCTTGCGCGTCACCTCGCCGTCATTGATCAGCTTCAGCGCCAGGATGAACTCGGTGCGGTATTGATCCTTGCGGCGGCCGACATAGGCCTGCGTCGCCAGCACCCGCAGTTCGTCGTAAGGCAACGTATAGCGGCCATAGTCGGTTTCGCGGCCCCAGATCGCGAGCACGATTGGAGCGGGCACGCCGAAACGCGCCTCGATGCCGGTGAGAGAAGCGCGATACTTCGCCATCAGCCGCTGCCCCTCCTCCGCCAGCCGGGCGATGCTGGCTTCCTTCACATACTCGGCCGGCACCTGCACGAACTCGGCCTGCGACGGCGCGCCGGTGGCGGGGCGCCCCGGCAAGATCAGATCGGGCAATTTGTAGTCAGGCTCAAGGCCGCGCGTCTCGGCGTCGAAGGTGGCGCGCGAGACGCCTTCGGCCTGCGCCTCCGGCCACAGCGAGGCGATGAATGAAGTGAAGCCGGCATCGGATGCGGCAAGGGCCGGAACAGGCAGGAACAACAGCAGAAGGCCAAACACACGACCAACTAACAACGAGAGCGACTCGCTCACGCGTCGGTCAGATCGAGGCGCCGCTCGATACGCTCGATGCGGACGTCCATCCGATCAAGCCGGTTCGACATGTTGCCATATTGGTTCTCAAGATTGCCGACACGCTGCTTAATCTCGCGGATATCATCGCGAACGTCACGCAAATGCTCAAGAACGATGTTGTCCGTATTGGCCATGGTGTGAGATTATCATAATTCTGAATCATTGTGAACTATGACGGTCGGCTTTCCTATGGAGATACATTCACAATCCGGAAAATAGGCAAATGAAAAGGCAAAATCCGCACCCCACCTTCAAAACCGAAGCAGACGAGCGGAAGTTTTGGGAAACCCACGACTCCACCGATTACATCGACTGGAGCAAGGCCGAGCGCGCGCGCTTTCCAAACCTGAAGCCCTCGACCACAGCGATTTCAATTCGCCTGCCACTGGGCCTGCTGGAGCAGATCAAGATCGCCGCCAACAAGCGCGATGTACCGTATCAGTCGTTGATCAAGATGTGGCTGGCTGAGAAGGTGGGATGAGAAAATCTTTCCGATTTGGGATAGCAACATTGCTCGCGCATTTGAGATCCCCACCTCAAAAATCAGCGATCCAGCTACCTATCTCGCCTATTGCGAGGTAATTCATCTATATCTCGGCAAGAACCCCGAAATAAATTGGCCCAAGCAACTTCCCGAGGGAACATCTAATATCCGGTAAGTCTCGGAAATGAGCCTCACCGCGTCAATTTCTTGTATTTCATCCGGTGCGGGATGATGGCATCCTGCCCGAGCCGTCGCATCTTGTCTTTTTCATAATCCTGGAAATTGCCTTCGAACCATTCGACATGGCTGTCGCCTTCGAAGGCCAGCATGTGGGTGGCGATGCGGTCGAGGAACCAGCGGTCGTGGCTGATGATCACGGCGCAGCCC
>JBAVEE010000824.1:0-2679 GCA_049587575.1 Bradyrhizobium sp. | reverse complement strand
CCATGACCGCGGGGCGGGCAAGGACCGCCGTAGCCCGGCCGGCGGAAATCGTTGATGGCGTGTTTGAATCGTGCCGCGTCACCGCCGTTCCGTCCGGCGCCTTCGGCGAGTCCGGTTTGGTCCCTGGCAATGTCGTAAGCAGCCCAATGGTGCCATTTGCCTGTGGGCGCATCGGGGTCGTCGCAGAGAAGGACGAAACTGCGGGCGGTGGCAGGAGCGGCCGTCCAATCCAGGGATGGGGAAAGGTCTTCCCCATCGCAGGTGAAACGGCGCGGGACCGCTGAGCCGTCGACAAAGGCATTTGAACGCAGCTGCATTTGATCGCCTCCAGCAAGACAAGATTGCGTCAACCAAGGACGCATCCTGTTGATCCGGATCAAGGCCATCGATGCGCCCGCCTGCGGTACTCCGCGCTGACAGGATATTTGACGCCACCGATTTGACCTAACGCAAGGTTAGGTCGAGTTTGCGAAATAAGCTATCTGCCAAGTCTGGATGAGGAGAGCGATATGACATCCTCTGTGATGCTGGCGGCGTTTTTAGCTATCCCTACGCTTCTGTCATTTTTGGCGTTGCTGCGGATGTCGCAAATGAAGGAAGCGGTGGTGAACGGTCCGCGTCGACGTTTTCGACGGTAGAATCGTTTGGGAATGGGGCAAGAGGAGAGATTTCAATGACAGGTAATGGTGGGCCCGTCTCGCGGAGTCTGCGCTCCGCGACGCGCGACCGCCTCCTCCGCTCCTTGCGTGGCATGGCTGCCTTGGCGCTCGGCACGTGGCTGGTTGCGGCCGGCGCCGGGTGGGTGCCGGGCTCCCAGGCCGTCGCGGCGGCGGTGGATGCGGCCAACGCCCCTTCTCCGATTGGATTCGCCGATATCATCGAACGCGTTAAGCCTGCGGTCGTCGGCGTCCGCGTGAAGATCGAAGAGGCAGTTTCACCGGGCGATAACCAGCAAGAACAGCCATTTCCTCCCGGCTCGCCATTGGATCGCTTCTTCCGCCAGTTCGGGGTTCCCATCCCCGACATTCCAGCTCCCAAGTCGGGAACCGGCTTGGCCTCCGGGTTCTTTATCTCCGCAGACGGCTATATCGTGACCAACAATCACGTGGTTTCGGACGGCAAGAGCTTCGAGGTGACGACGGATGACGGCACGATCTACCAGGCCAAGGTGATCGGCACAGACCCCCAGACGGACGTTGCGCTCATCAAGGTGGCCGCGCACGTGGATTTTCCATATGTGAGATTCGCGGCGAATGAGCCCCGCATTGGGGATTGGGTTCTCGCAGTAGGTAACCCATTTGGACTCGGCGGCACCGTCACAGCGGGAATTGTTTCCGCGCGCGGGCGTGATATCGGCGCAGGGCCGTACGATGATTTCATTCAGATCGACGCGCCGGTGAACAAGGGCAACTCGGGAGGACCGACCTTCAACGTGAAAGGCGAGGTCATCGGGGTCAACACGGCAATCTATTCCCCGTCTGGCGGCTCCGTCGGCGTCGCCTTCGACATCCCGGCGGAGACCGTCAACCTCATCGTCCAGCAGCTCAAGGACAAGGGACATGTCACGCGCGGCTGGATCGGCGTGCAGACCCAGCCGGTCACGCCGGCGATCGCCGATGCCGTGGGCCTCAAAAAGCCTGAAGGCGCTCTCGTCGCGCTTGTCGAGCCCAACAGCCCCGCGGCCAAGAGCGGGGTCGAAGCCGGCGACGTCATCGCTTTCGTGAACGAGCAGGCCATAAAGGACCCGCGCGATCTGGCCAGGAGAATCGGCGCGATTGCGCCGGGGATTTCGGTCAAGATCGGCGTTTCCCGCAACGGCCGGGAAAAGACCGTTACGGTGGCGCTGGGTGAACTGCCTCGTACCGCCGCACGGGCAAAGGTAGAGGAGAAAAAGGCGCCAGGCGAGCCGTCCATTCTTGGTCTCACGCTGGCTGCTGCGAGCGCCGTAGCGGGCGCCGGCGATGAGGGCGTCGTCGTCGTCGAAATCGACCCGAATAGCCGTGCGGCGGAAAGCGGGCTGCAAACCGGTGACATTATCCTGGAGGTCGGCCGCCATGCCGTGAAGACGCCTGCCGACGTTCGCAAAATCGTTGACGAGGCCCGGGCTCAATCGAAGCATGCGATTCTGGTCCGCATGAAGCGAGGCGACACGACCAGTTTCGTTGGAATTTCCTTCGGATAGCGGCGTTGGAGGCGTCAGATGCGCGTGCATCAAATCATGACCCGCAAGGTGGTCACCGCGAAAGAGGACACGCCGATTCTCGAAGCTGCGAACCTGATGCTGCATCAGCATATTAGCGGTCTCCCTGTCGTCGTGGAGACCGGCAAGCTGATCGGCATTGTCTCGGAAGGCGATTTTATTCGCCGTGGCGAAATCGGGACGCAAAGAAAGCGAGGACGATGGCTCAGGATCCTCCTGGGTCCAAACCTGTCCGCGTCCGAGTTCGTACATGAACAGGGCCGCAGGGTTGGAGAGATCATGACACCCGCGGTGGATCTCTGCACGGCTACAGAGGATCTGTTGCTCGAGAATGCCGTTCAACTGATGGAACGTCGGAGTATCAGGCGTTTGCCGGTTGTGCGCGGAGATGCACTCGTCGGGATCGTGACGCGCTCTGATTTTCTTCGGGCTGTCGCAAGTCTCGCCCGGGATGTTCCTGATCCGACGGCCGACGATGA
>JBAVEE010000823.1:0-1519 GCA_049587575.1 Bradyrhizobium sp. | reverse complement strand
ATCCAGCGCCCGGCGACCTATGCCGGAAAGATCATCTACGAGGGCGAGCTTGGCGTCGTGATCGGCAAGAAATGCTTCAACATCTCGGAGGCCGAGGCCGGCGACTATATCTTCGGCTATACCTGCGTGAACGACGTCACCGCGGTCGATCTGCTGCGCAAGGACAAGTCGTTCGAACAATGGGCGCGTTCGAAAAGCTTCGACACCTTCGGCGTGTTCGGGCCGGTGATCGCGACCGGCGTCGACCCGATGAAGCTGTCGATCAAAACAATCCTGAACGGCAAGGAACGGCAGAACTACCCGGTCGCCGACATGTTCTTCCCGCCGCACAAACTGGTCGCGGCGATTTCCAAGGACGTCACGCTGATGCCGGGTGACGTCATCGCCTGCGGCACCTCGCTCGGCGCCGGCACGATGGGCGACGCCCACAACGTCGTCGAGATCGTGATCGACGGCGTCGGCAGCCTCGGCAACGTTTTCGACCAGGTGCTGCCGAGCCCGTATCTGTTGGGCGCGCCGCCCAGGCAGAAGAAGATCTGCGTGGTCGGCGCCGGCGCCATCGGGGGCCTGCTGGCGGCCAAGTTTGCGCTCGCGGGCGAGGATGTCACCGTCATCGATCAGGGCGCGCACCTTGCCGCGATCCAGAAGAATGGCCTCAAGCTGGAGTGGCATGACGGCAAGGTCCAGACCGCCAAAATGAAAGCCGTCAACAAGGCGACCGAGGCCGGCAAGCAGGATATCGTCGTGCTGGCGGTGAAGGCGCATTTCCTCGATCAGGTCGTGCGCGACATCGATTCACTGCTCGGTCCCGACACCATCGTGCTGACCGTGCAGAACGGGCTGCCGTGGTGGTACTTCCAGAAGCTCGGCGGCAAGTACGACAATCACCGGCTGCAAAGCCTCGATCCCTCGGGCGTCCTCACCAAGCATATCGATCCGAGCCGCATCATCGGCTGCGTGGTCTATCCCGCCGCGGCGGCCATCGCGCCGGGCGTGATTCACCACGTCGAGGGCGATCGCTTTCCGATCGGCGAACTCGACGGCAAGGAGACCCCGCGCGTCAAGGAATTGCACGACGTCTTCGTCAAGGCCGGGCTGAAGTCGATGGTGCTGCCGGACATCCGCTCCGAAATCTGGCTGAAGGCGTGGGGCAACCTCTCGTTCAACCCGATTTCGGCACTGACCCACGCCACGCTGGTGGACATCTGCCAGTTCGCCGAGACGCGCGAACTGGCGGCGACCATGATGAAGGAAGCCCAGGACATCGCGCAGAAACTCGGCGTCACCTTCCGCGTCAGCATCGACAAGCGCATCGCCGGCGCCGAAGCCGTCGGCGCCCACAAAACGTCGATGTTGCAGGACGTGGAGGCCGGCCGCTCGCTCGAAACCGAGGCGCTGATCGGCTCGATCCTGGAAATGGCCAAGCTGACCAATACGGCAGCGCCTGCGATCGAATCGGTCTACGCGCTGGTGAAACTCCTCAACAGGGTCATGCTGCTGGAAGGCGGCGGCGTGAAGG
>JBAVEE010000822.1:0-1549 GCA_049587575.1 Bradyrhizobium sp. | reverse complement strand
TTCCAGCAAAGGATATTGGGGCCGAGCAGATCCTCGATGGCATCCAGGATTTTCGGATGGCGTACCATCTCGTCGATCCAGGTGAAGAGGACGTGGCTGCGATGGCGCATTTCGGCCTTGATCGGACCTCCGCTGCTGGCTTCATAGTCCTCGAGCTTGCGACGAAAATCGGCGACTTCGCCCGTGTTCAGAGCATCGATCGGAAAATGGTAGCCACGACCGCGATAGGCCGCGACCTCATCCTCGCTCAGCAGTTTTGGCATGGCTCCTCCGAAACTCCGGCTATTTTTTTGCTGACCTGCGGCAAGCTCTTGGCCGAGCCTGACCCTGCCCCCTGGTGCTGTCAAGAAGCGGCAGGCGAAGCGGCAGCCGGGCCGTTCGCCGCCAGGATCGGCGGCCGGACATTGGCAGTCCGCAGGAACGGGCTTTCGCCAGATTCGCTTTGCTCGTACAATCCGCAAATGACGAAGGCCGTTGGCCCTCTCAACCCAAGAGATCGCAGCCGGATACCATAGATGAAAGCGCGGGCCAGCAACCTGATGATCGGCACCACGACGCTCGCGATCATCGCCGCGGCGCTCATTGGCCTGCTCGGGTTTCGGAAGATCCACAGCATCGCGCAGCGAGGCCCGCTGCGCATTGTCTTCGAGGGCTCCGCAAGCGGCCTGCACAAGGGTGGCAGCGTGAATTTTGACGGGGTTCAGGTCGGCGAAATAGTGTCTCTCAGGCTGGACAACCCTCGCAAGCTCGTTGTCTTTGCCCAGGTCGATCACAGCGCCCCGATCCGCAAGGACACCGTGGTGGGACTGGAGTTCCAGGGATTGACCGGCGTAGCGGCGATATCGCTGACCGGTGGCGCGGCGACGGCGGCTCCGGTGCCGCTCGATGCCGATGGCGTCCCGGTCCTGACCGCCGACCTGAGCGAAATCGAATCGATCCGCGATACGCTGCACAACGTCGACCGTATCCTCGTCGGCAACCAGACGACGATCAAGGATGGATTGCTGAGTTTCGAGACCTATACGGCGTCGCTGGCGACCAAGGGCGACGCAATCGAGAAAGCCCTCGGCAAGGCCGACAATGCCTTCGCGAGCTTTAACGGTGCCATGACAAAGATCGACAACTTCTTCCCGGGCATTGCGGACGGAAAGACCGATGAATTGTTTGAGAAGGTAAAGTCGATTCGTGAGCTGGCCAGGACCTTCGACAAGAAGTCCGGCGCCGTGATCGAGGAAGGCCGCCGCTCGCTTCTCGATATCAGCGAGGCCGCCGTCAAGGTGACCCGCAAATTCGATCCGCAGGCCGTCAGTGGCGGCAACCCGCGGCCGCCAAGGAAGCCGAGCCCGAAGCGCCAGTGACGTTACCGCCGTTCGCAGCATGGCAACGGTTTCAACTCGGGAATAGCCGGACCAGGAGCAGCCAGTGCCATCGGTTCCAGGACGCCAGCCTCAAAAGCGCCGCGACGATCTGCCGGGATAGCATCGCGTCGCGATATGGATATTTTAATTCGTCGCGGGAACAATTGCTCCACAGCGGAATTAATTTCCTC
>JBAVEE010000821.1:0-2460 GCA_049587575.1 Bradyrhizobium sp. | reverse complement strand
CCATGCGCCGGTCGCGCTGCAACAGCCTGACGCCGACCTCGTGCTCGAGCTGGGCGATCCGCTGCGAGATCGCGGGCTGGGTGGTATTGAGCTTTTGGGCCGCGCCGCGGAAGCTGCCGAGCGTCACCACCCACATGAAGGTCTCGATTGCCTTGAAATCAACCATGCCCGCAAAGCCCCCAGTTCGATAAATAATGTTTATCGAACTTGATCAAAAACCAAGATTAGACATTATGGTAACCTTATGCGCGATATGCTGTCGAGCTAATTGAGGCGGAGCCGAACATGACCAGCTTGGCGAAAACGGAATGGCCGTTGGATCGCGGCATGGCTCATCTGTCGCCGGGCCTCGACCTGCTGCCGAGCGTGGCAGCCCGGCATGCCTGCCGCGCCGGGATGGCGGCAAGCACCGCCGGTGTTGCCAACGGATTCGTCCAGGGCAATCTGGCGATCCTGCCGGAAAAGCTCGCGGCTTCGTTTCACCGGTTCTGTCAGCTCAATCCGAAACCGTGTCCCATTATCGGCATGTCCGACGTCGGTGACCCCTGCATTCCCTCGCTCGGGATCGACCTCGATATCCGCACCGACCTGCCGCGTTACCGCGTCTGGCGCGACGGCGAGGTGGTCGAGGAGCCGACCGACATCATGGCGCATTGGCGCGACGACCTGGTCGCATTCGTGCTCGGCTGCTCGTTTTCATTTGAGGAAGCGCTGATGGCCGACGACCTGCCGATCCGCCACATCGAGCAGAACGTACGCGTGCCGATGTACCGCACCAATATTGCCTGCACGCCGTCGGGACCTTTCGCCGGTCCCATGGTGGTGTCGATGCGGCCGTTCAGGCCGGCGCAAGCGATCCGCGCGGTGCAGATCACCTCGCGCTTTCCTTCGGTGCATGGCGCGCCGGTTCATCTCGGTCATCCGCATTCGATCGGGATCGCGGACATCGCGAAACCCGACTATGGCGACGCCGTGCCGGTGGAAGCGGACGAGATTCCGGTGTTCTGGGCCTGCGGTGTGACGCCGCAGGCGGTGATCGCGGCGGCGAAGCTGCCGTTTGCGATCACCCATGCTCCCGGCCTGATGCTGGTGACGGACTTGCGCAACAAGCAACTTGCTGTGCTCTAATGGGCAGCTTCTGCCGTTCTTTGAGGCTTTACGGTTATCTTCGGCCGTTTCATCGATAGCTGGCAACAGACAAAGGATTTTACGATGACCATCTCCCGCCGACATGTATTGCTTGGAGCCACCGCGAGCGCAGCCCTGCTGCCGATAGCCGCCCGCGCGCAAGTATCCGAAGTGGTAATCGGCGTGATCTATCCGCTGTCCGGGGCCAGCGCGCAGATCGGCGTCGATGCCCAGAAGGCATTCGAGACCGCAGCCGAGATCATCAACAAGAAGTTCGATTTCGATCTGCCGCTGGCGCGCGGCGAGGGATTGCCCGGACTCGGCGGCGCCAAGGTCCGCCTGGTGTTCGCCGATCACCAGGCCGATCCGCAGAAGGGCCGCGCCGAGGCGGAACGCCTCATCACCCAGGAAAAGGTGTGCGCCATCATCGGCACCTATCAGAGCGCGGTCGCGGTCACCGTCAGCCAGATCTGCGAGCGCTACCAGATTCCGTTCATGTCGGCCGACAACTCCTCGCCGAGCCTGCATCGCCGCGGCCTCAAATTCTATTTCCGCCCGGCACCGCACGACGAGATGTTCTCGGCCGCGATGTTCGACTTCTTCGATGCCATGAAGAAGAAGGGCACCAAGATCGAGACATTGGCCTTGTTTCACGAGGACACGATTTTCGGCACCGATTCAGGCAACGCGCAGCTCAAATTGGCCAAGGAGCGCGGCTACAAGGTGGTCGCCGACATCAAATACCGCGCCAATTCGCCGTCGCTTTCAGCCGAAGTGCAGCAGATCAAGGCCGCCAGTGCCGACGTGCTGATGCCCTCGAGCTACACCACCGACGGTATCTTGTTGGTCAAGACCATGGCCGAACTCGGCTACAAGCCCAACGCCATCGTCGCGCAGGACGCCGGCTTCTCCGAAAAGGCGCTGTACGACGCGGTCGGCGACAAGCTGGAAGGCGTGATCTCGCGCGGCTCCTTCTCGCTCGATCTCGCCGCCAAGCGGCCGATGGTCGGTGCCGTCAACGCCATGTTCAAGGCAAGGTCGGGCAAGGACTTCAACGACTATTCGTCGCGGCAGTTCATGGCCCTGATCGTGATGGCGGAAGCCATCAATCGCGCCAAGTCCGTCGATGGCGACAAGATTCGCGAGGCGCTGGTCGCCACCAATATTCCGGGCGAGCAGACCATCATGCCGTGGAAGCGCGTGAAGTTCGACGATATGGGCCAGAACAACGATGCCGATCCGGTATTGCTGCAATATGTCGGCGGCAAGTTCGTCACCATCTTCCCGCCGCAAGCCGCCGTCGCCGAAGCCATCTGGCCGATGAAGTAACGG
>JBAVEE010000820.1:0-6412 GCA_049587575.1 Bradyrhizobium sp. | reverse complement strand
GTTTCGCCGGGCAGAATGCGAATGGCGCAGCGGGTCTGTCAACTGGTGGATTTCCGTAGGGAAGCCTTTCTGCCAACACTCGAAACCAAGGGTGAATCATCGTTAGGAATAAGGGTGAATCACCGTCAAGAAGTTCGCTTCGCGGCGCGGCGCCGGGTCACGAAAATCAGGGCGGAAGCCATGATAATGGCGACGGGAATGTCGCCGGCGCGCGCGTAGATGGTCGGCGGAATGGCGGAAGGCAGGCCGGAATCCAGCACGCCCTCGAGCCCGAGTCCCAGCCGTGCGACCATTCGTCCCAATGGATCGATCACCGCCGATATTCCGGTGTTTGCGGCACGAACCACCGGCAGCCCTTGTTCGATCGCGCGCAGGCGGGCCTGTTGCAGGTGTTGATAGGGGCCGGTCGAAATTCCAAACCAGCCGTCATTGGTAAGGTTGACGATCCAGCCCGGACGGTCACCGCGTTCGGCAATGTCATCGGGAAAGATGGCCTCGTAACAGATCAGCGGCAGCGCGCGCGGTGCATTCGGGATCTCCATGGTGCGCCGCCGCCTGCCCGGAATAAATCCGCCCTGAACTTTTGTAAGCTGGACGAAGCCGACTTTTTCCATCCAGTCCTGGAACGGCAGAAATTCGCCGAACGGCACCAGGTGGAGCTTGTCGTAAACCGACAGCACGCTGCCATCGTGATCGATGACGTAGATCGAATTGTAGGCGCGCGTGATTCGCGTGCCCGGCGGAACATCCGGCGCCCGCACCGATCCGGTGATCAGGACGGTTCCCTTGGGCAGAAGGTCGGCGATCTGCGCCATCGCATCGGCTTCGCGCGTCAGGAAAAACGGGAACGCCGATTCCGGCCAGATCAGAATATTGACATCGCGCACGCCGGTGGATTGCGGCCCGGAGGCGCGATCAGACAGCGTCAGATATTTTTTCATCACCTCCGCCTTGGCGGAGTAGTTGAATCTGACATCCTGCTGCAGATCGGGCTGCATGATCCGCAGCTTGACGTTTGCCACCATTGCGGTCGGGTGCAGACTCAGGCGAACGGCGCCATAAACGCCCATGGCGGCGAGCGTCACCAGGGCGATGACAAGCGCGAGCCACGGCTTGCGCCCGCGCGAACTTCCATCGATCAGCACGCCCGGGCTTGCGAAGATCGCCACGGCCAGGAATGTCAGACCCCACAGGCCAATCAGCGACGCGGTCTGCGCCAGCGCCAGCGGCTCGGTCAGGGCGTAGCCGAAGGCATTCCACGGAAAGCCCGTCAGCGCGTGGCCGCGCAGCCATTCGCTCAAGGTAAGACTTGCGGCAAGCGCGATCACCCGCGAAGCGTCCCTGGTCCAGATCAGCCGCGCGAGCCCAAAGCCCAGCGCGGTGAACAGCGCGAGGTAAGCGGGCAGGCCCAGGATCGCGAACGGCAATAACCATGCAAAGGTGGAGGCGTCGACCAGGAAGGCGTAGCCGATCCAGTACAGTCCCGGCACGAAATAGCCGAGCCCGAACCACCAGCCGGCCATCGCGGCCGCCGGCACGCCGGCCAGGCGTCCGGCGCCTGCGCCGTCGATCAGCCAGACCGCGACTGGAAAGGTTACGAACAGCACGGGCCATGCGTTGAACGGCGCCATCGCGAGTGCCGACAATGCCCCGGCGACAAGCGCAATGGCGGCGCGCTTCCATCCCCATGCCAGGATGATCGCAAGACCGGCCGCTCGGAGGCTCCCTGCGGCTATCACGATGAGGCGGCTCCGTCGTCCGGAGGGTTGGTATTGTCGCCGGCTTGCGCGGATCCCGTCTCGGTGGCGGCTTCGCGGCGACGGTTCTCGCGCTGGGCGCGCAAGGCCGAGCGTTCCTTGCGCGTGGCGATGCGCAGACGCTTGACTCGCCGCGGATCGGCGTCGAGCACTTCGATTTCGAAATTGCCGGGCCCGGAAATGACCTCGCCGCGCACCGGCAGCCGGCCGACATGGGTCACGAGATAACCGCCAAGCGTCTCGACCTCCTCGCCGGCTTCGCCGGTAACGAAATCCTCGCCGATGACGGAACGGACGTCGTCGAGGCTGGCGCGGGCATCGGCAATGAAGGAATTATCCGCCTGCCGCACGATCGACGGCGGCTGGTCGCTGTCGTGCTCGTCGTCGATCTCGCCGACGATCTGCTCGACGATATCCTCGATCGAGACCAGCCCGTCGGTTCCGCCATATTCGTCGACCACCAGCGCCAGGTGGATGCGCGAGGCCTGCATCTGCGCCAGCAGATCAATCGCCCGCATCGAGGGCGGCACGAACAGCAGCTTCCGGATGATGTTGGCGTCCGAAAGCGGCAGTGCCAGATCGACTGCGCGCAGATCGAGACCGGCGGGGAACGGCTTCTTGCGTTTGGTCTTGGCTTTGCCCGTCTCGGAGATCCGCGCTCTCGCCGTCATGAACGCCAGCAGGTCGCGGATGTGGACGATGCCCTCGGGATCGTCGAGGGTTTCGTCGTAGACCACCAGCCGCGAATGCGCGGCGCTTTCGAACAGGCTCATCAATTCGCCGAGCGGAATGTCGCGCTTGACCGCGACGATGTCGGCGCGATGGATCATGACGTCGGCGATGCGGCGTTCATGCAGGGAAAGGATGTTGCGCAGCATGGTGCGCTCGATGGCGGAAAAGCCGACATCGTCCGGCGTGCTGGCGTCAAGCACGACCTGCAAATCGTCGCGGACCGATCCCGGCTTCCACCCGAACAGCGTGCGGATCGCCCGCGTCAGCCAGTTGTCGGCGACCGGACGCATGACTTCGCCTTCCTGCACCACGGCAGGCAGGTTGCGCGTGTTGCGCGGATTGTCGTGGGTCGGGTCGGAGTCCGGCATCTCAGTCCATCCGCTCCCGGTCCGCATACGGATCGGGAATGCCGAGCTGCGAGAGAATCTCCCGCTCGAGCGCTTCCATGGTCTCGGCGTCGTCGTCTGTTTCGTGATCGTAACCGATCAAATGCAGAAAGCCATGGACCGCGAGGTGGCTGAGATGATGGTCGAACGGCTTTTGTTCGTCGTCGGCTTCCTTTCGCATCGTTTGATAGGCGATGGCGATGTCGCCGAGCATGCGCGGTGCGTCGTCGGGTCCGCGCGGGCCGCTCGGCGGCAGTGCCGGGAACGACAGCACGTTGGTCGGCTTGTCGATGCCGCGCCAGTTGCTGTTCAGCGTCCGGATGCCGGCGTCGTCGGTCAGCATCACCGCGAGCTCGGTCTCTGCGACGTCGGCAGTGACGAACTCGGCCGCGGTCGCGATCGCCCGCTGGATGACCGTCTCGGCGCCCGGCTCGGCCTGCCAGCAATCGGCGACAACGAGAACCTCGGTGATCGGAAGGGTAAACGGCGCCATCGGTCCGGAATTCTCGGCGGCAGCTTTTGGCATCAAGGCTTGCTGGTTGCCGGTCGCTGCGGCAATCCTTCATAGGCCGCGACGATCCGCGCCACCAGCTCGTGGCGGATCACGTCTTCGGCGGTGAATTTCACCTGGGCAATGCCTTCGACGCCGTCAAGCAGTCTGGCGGCTTCCGCCAGACCCGAGGTCTGGCCGTTCGGCAGGTCGACCTGGGAGGGATCGCCGGTGATGATCATGCGGCTGTTTTCGCCAAGCCGGGTCAGGAACATCTTCATCTGCATCGATGTGGTATTTTGCGCCTCGTCCAGGATGATGGCGGCGTTGGTAAGGGTGCGGCCGCGCATGAAAGCCAGCGGCGCGATCTCGATTTCGCCGGTTTGCAGCGCACGTTCGACGATGCGCGAATCCATCAGGTCGTACAGCGCGTCGTAGATCGGCCGCAGGTAAGGATCGACCTTCTCGCGCAAATCGCCGGGCAGAAAGCCGAGCCGCTCGCCGGCCTCGACCGCGGGCCGCGACAGGATAATGCGATCGACCTCCTTGCGCTCGAACAATTGCGCGGCCTGCGCTACCGCGAGCCAGGTCTTGCCGGTGCCCGCCGGCCCGATGCCGAACACCAATTCGTGGCGCTTGAGCGCGCGAATATAGGAGTCCTGCGCGGCGGTGCGCGCCCGCACCGGGCGCTTGCGCAGGTTGATGGTCTCGAACGACGATTTGACGGCCTTGGCGTCGAACTCGAACAGCGAACCTTGCGCGATCACGGCGCGAATCGCGCCTTCGACGTCGCCCTGCGCCAGCTCGTGCCCCTGTACGGCCTGTGCATACAGCGTCTCCAGCACGCGCCGCGCGGCGTCGCAGCCGTCGCGCGATCCGGCGACGGTGATGTGATTGCCGCGCGAATCGACCACGACGCCGAGCCGTCGCTCGATCAGCGCCAGATTTTGTCCGTAAGGTCCGACCAGCGCCGAGGCCGCGCGATTGTCATCGAAGTCGATGACCACCTGCGTTTCGGGCGGGATCTGCATGTCGCGGTCGAGTTTGCGGCTGGGAGCGAGCGAAGGCGAATCCGATGCGCTTTTTGGCAAGGGTTCAGGCTCCCGTTCTCGTCCGAGAAGATTCGGTCATGTGCGAAGACATTTGAGAAACAACGGACGGCGCGGGGCGGGGATGCGGAACGGCCGCGAGTTCACCGAGCAGGCTGTAGCGCTCGAGGCTTTCGATCCTCACCGGCAGGACCTGTCCGATGATATCCGCAGACGCCATCACATGCGCCGGTTGCAGATAGGCGGTGCGGCCGACGATCTGGCCGGGGTTGCGGGCGGCTCGTTCGAACAGCACATCGACGGTATCGCCAATCATGGCCTTGTTGAAGGCCGATTGCTGGCTGTCGATCAATTCCTGAAGCCGCACCAATCGCTCGTCCATTTCAGCCGCTGACACCGTCTCCCGCATGTCCGCCGCCGGCGTGCCGGGCCGCGGCGAATATTTGAACGAATAAGCGCCAGCGTATCCGATTTGTGTGACCAACGCGAGGGTGGCCCGAAAATCTTCCTCGGTCTCATCGGGGAAGCCCACGATAAAATCCGATGAAAAAGCAATATCTTGGCGGACGGCGCGAAACCGGTCGATGACCCGCCGGTAATCTTCGGCGGTATGTTTCCGGTTCATGGCGGCGAGAATCCAGTCGGAGCCGGATTGCACCGGCAGATGCACGAAAGGCATCAGCGCGCCGAGATCGCGATGCGCCTCGATCAGCGTCTCGTCGACGTCGCGGGGATGGCTGGTGGAGTAGCGCAGGCGAACGATGCCGGGAATCTCCGCGAGGCGGCGCAACAGGGTGCCGAGCGACCAGACCCGTCCGTCGGGCCCCTCGCCGTGATAGGCGTTGACGTTCTGGCCGATCAGGGTGATTTCGCGCACGCCATGGTCGGCGAGCCGCTCGACGTCGTCGACGATCCTTGCCGCCGGCCGCGACACTTCGGCGCCCCGCGTATAGGGCACCACGCAGAACGTGCAGAACTTGTCGCAGCCTTCCTGCACGGTCACGAAGGCCGAGATTCCGCGCGCGCGGATCGCATCCGGCCTCGGCGGCGGCAGAAATTCAAATTTGTCCCGAATCGGAAATTCGGTCTCCAGCGCGCGGCCGTCGCTTTTCGCCCGCGCCAGCAATTCCGGCAAATGGTGATAGCTCTGCGGTCCGACCACCACATCGACCACCGGCGCCCGCCGGATGATCTCGTTGCCTTCGGCCTGGGCGACGCAGCCGGCCACCGCGATGCTGATTTGCCGGCCATTGCGCGCGGCTTCATCCTTCATGACGCGCAGCCGCCCGAGTTCGGAGTAGACCTTCTCGGAAGCCTTTTCGCGGATGTGGCAGGTGTTGAGGATCACCAGATCGGCGTCATCGACGGTTGCGGTCTCGACAAAGCCCTCGCCCGCCAGCGTGTCCACCATGCGCTGCGCATCGTAGACGTTCATTTGGCAGCCATATGACTTGATATGCAGTTTGCGCGGCAGCTTCATGGAACCGGAATGCTGGGCCGAAATGGCGCCAATGCGGCGCGGGGATCAATTATAGGCTAAACCGGCGAAAATCCAGCATCGGAACCGTCATTCCGGGGCGATGCGTCAGCATCGAGCCCGGAATCTCGAGATTCCGGGCCGGGCCCTGCGAGCCGCCCCGGAATGACGGGCTCTAGCTTGCTCCAATCCGCTCAATCATCGCCGGCAATTGCCGCATATCGTCGAACGTCGCCGCCGCCCCGGCCGCGCGAAGCGCCGCGCCGTCGCCCGGCCGGCAATGGCTGCCGCCATGAAAGCCGAGCACGGTCATCCCGGCGGCCCGCGCGCCGGTCACGCCGGGAACGCTGTCCTCGATCACCACGCACTGCCGGGGAAGCGCCGCCATTTGCCTGGCCGCGAACAGGAACAGGTCGGGCGCGGGTTTGCCATGGCTCACTTGCGAGCCCGAGAAAATATGCGGCGCGAAACGTTGGTGAAGCCCGGTCCGCGACAGGGTGGTGAAGATCTTGTCATGCGCG
>JBAVEE010000819.1:0-3800 GCA_049587575.1 Bradyrhizobium sp. | reverse complement strand
GGCTCCGGCGGCCGGCGCGAAAGCGCCCGCCGGTGGCGGCGACAAGAAGAAGTAATCGGGCGCGGGATGCCGCGTCATGCTGCTCTTTGTTGGTCTCGGCAATCCGGGCGCGAAATACGCGCATAACCGACACAACATCGGCTTCATGGCCGTCGAGGCGGTTGCACGGCGTCATGGTTTCGCACCATGGCGCCGCCGCTTTCAGGGCGAGACCGCAGAAGGCTCGATCGACAACGAGAAGGTGGTCCTGCTTCGTCCCTCGACCTTCATGAACGAGTCCGGCCGTGCGGTTCAGGAAGCCGCAAATTTCTACAAGCTCGCGGCGGGCGAGATCACCGTGTTTCAGGATGAACTCGAACTGCCTCCGGCCAAGATGCGCGTCAAAGTCGGCGGCGGCATTGCCGGCCACAACGGCTTGCGTTCGATCTCCTCGCATATCGGCAACGATTATCGCCGCGTGCGGCTGGGGATCGGCCATCCCGGCGTCAAGGAACTGGTCCACGGTTACGTGCTGTCCGATTTCGCCAAGGACGAACGTTCCTGGGTGGAAGCCTTGTGCGAAGCGATCGCCGATAACGCCGCGCTGCTCGCGACCGGCAGCGATTCGACGTTCCAGAACAAGGTGCATCTGGCGATGCAGGCCAAGGGATTTACTTCAAGGGAAGATAGCGGAGACAAGCCGGACTGACTTCCCGCGCTTGGGTCACACTGCGCCGTCATGCCCGGCCTTGTGCCGGGCATCCACGTCTTTCTTTGAGATTGCAGGAAACAAGACGTGGATGGCCGGACGAGCCCGGCCATGACGACGAAAAAATGTTGAGGACGATATGGGATTCAAATGCGGTATCGTCGGATTGCCCAATGTCGGCAAGTCGACACTGTTCAATGCGCTGACCGAGACGGCGGCGGCACAGGCGGCGAATTATCCGTTCTGCACCATCGAGCCGAATGTCGGCGAGGTCGCGGTGCCAGATCCCAGGCTCGACAAGCTCGCGGAAATCGCCAAATCCGGCCAGATCATCCCGACGCGGCTGACCTTTGTCGATATCGCGGGCCTGGTGCGCGGCGCCTCGAAAGGTGAGGGCCTCGGCAACCAGTTTCTCGCCACCATCCGCGAAGTCGACGCGATTGCGCATGTGGTGCGCTGTTTTGAGGATTCCGACGTCACGCATGTCGAAGGCAAGATCGCGCCCTTGGCCGACATCGAGACCATCGAGACCGAACTGATGCTCGCCGACCTCGACAGCCTGGAAAAGCGCGTCGACAATCTGGCCAAGAAGGCCAAGGGCAACGACAAGGATGCCAAGGAACAGCTCGATCTCGTCAATCGCGCGCTGGTGCTGCTGCGCGAGGGCAGGCCGGCGCGGTTTCTCGAGCGCAAGCCGGAGGAAGAGCGCGCCTTCGGCATGCTCGGCCTGCTGACCTCCAAGCCGGTGTTGTACGTCTGCAATGTCGAGGAAGCATCGTCCGCCAAAGGCAACAAGTTTTCGGAAGCCGTCGCCGAACAGGCCAAAAAGGAAGGCGCGGTTGCGGTGACCATTTCGGCCAAGATCGAATCGGAGATTGCGACGCTGTCGCGCGAGGAGCGCGCCGAGTTTCTCGAAACGCTCGGGCTGGAGGAAGCCGGCCTCGACCGACTGATCCGCGCCGGCTACCGGCTGCTGGATCTCATCACCTATTTCACCGTCGGCCCGAAGGAAGCCCGCGCCTGGACCATCCATCGCGGCACCAAGGCGCCCGCCGCCGCAGGCGTGATCCATACCGATTTCGAAAAGGGTTTTATTCGCGCCGAAACCATTGCCTACGCCGACTACATCGCGCTCGGCGGCGAAGCCGGCGCCCGTGATGCCGGAAAGTTGCGGCTGGAGGGCAAGGAATACGTCGTCGCGGACGGCGACGTCATGCATTTCAGGTTCAATAACTGATCGAGGCTTGAACGTCCCTGCGCTGCCGTCGTTGCCTGCGGCAAACGCGCAGCGTTTGCGCAAGGGAGCGCAGGCGTCCAGGCAATCCAGTCTTCGTCCCCGTCTCTGGATTGCCTTTGCTTGCGCTCGCGATGACGCGCGCGAGGCCTAATGCCCCGCGCCCTGGTCGCGGATCGCGCCGAGATGCTCGTTGATGCGAAACACGATCAGAATGAATTCCGCGGCGATGCGCGAGAAGATGATGCCGACGACGACGCCGGCGATCGAGGACAATAGCTGAATGAAGCCGCCGAACGGGCTGATCGCCATCGCGGCAAGTGCGGAAAAGATGCCGGCGATGCCGAACAGCACGATCAACGCGATCACCAGCCAGTAGAATGTCTTGATGACGGTGGGTGTGATGAAGCGGTCCCACTGAAACAGATCCTGAAAATCGAACATCGGTGGTTCTCCCGGCAAGTCGAATGTGATTCGCGTCCAACCTGTCCTTTGCAGGCAAAGGGCTAGCTCCGAATGCCGGTTCGGGCAAGTCAGGGACGAGCCATGCGCTTAGGCGGGTTGAGATTGCCGCAAAGTGCGGCCACAATCGGGCTCCTCTCAATTATATCCCCCGCCATGACCACGCTTACCTTCGAAGATTTCAAGCCCGGCCATTTGGGCCAATTCGGACCGCGCCGCGTCACGCGCGAGGAAATTCTCGCCTTTGCCGCCGAGTTCGATCCGCAGCCCATGCACCTCGACGAAGAGGCGGCGTCGCGGTCGATGTTGAAGGGGCTTTCCGGTTCGGGCTGGCATCTTTGCTCGGTGATCATGCGGATGATGTTCGACGGCTTTATCGGCCGTACGGCGTCGCTCGGCTCGCCGGGGGTCAACGAGCTGCGCTGGCTCGCGCCGCTGCGGCCGGGCGACGAACTCATGCTCGATGTCGACGTGACGGAAGCAAGGGTTTCCCGCAGCCGTCCCTCTACCGGGATCGTGACGCTCAGGGCCGTGGTGCGTAACGCGGCCGGACAGGCGTTGTGCGAGATGGTCTCGCCGATCATCGTGCGGCGACGCGCGGATATCGCTTTGGAGCAGGCGGGCTGATGCGTTTTTTCGAAGACATCGAGGTCGGGCAGCGGCGCGAGCTGGGCTCGTTCGCCTTCACCGCCGACGACATCAGGAAATTCGCACGCCAGTTCGATCCGCAGCCTTTTCATCTCGACGAGGAGGAAGGGCGCAAATCGCTGTTCGGCGGCCTTGCCGCGTCGGGCTGGCATGTCGGGTCGGTCTGCATGAAGCTGCTGGTGGCCGACGGCCAGCGCCAGGCCAGGGAGGCCGCGGCGCGCGGCGACAAAGTGGCGATCTGGGGACCGTCACCCGGATTTCGCGAACTGCGCTGGATCAGGCCGGTGCTGGCGGGCGATATCGTCCGTTTCGCCAGCGAGGTCGAATCGCTGCGCGCGTCGGACAAGCGCCCCGAATGGGGCATCCTGCAGGCCCGCAACACCGGCACCAACCAGCGCGGCGAGCTGGCGTTCTCGATGCTGGCGACGGCCTTTGTGCCGCGGCGGAACAGCAACGCCTGAACAGGCAGACGGAACCGATTCCGCGCTAACTCATTTTGAACCTGTGGCTGTCAAATACGACGCCGGGACGGAATTGAGGGGACGACGATGGCGGACCGCCGCGGGTTGAAATTGCTGGGCTTTATCTTCGCAACCGTGACGCTTGCGGTGATGCTCGCCACCGGGATGGTGGTGAAGGGCTACGGCGACGGCGCCTATTCGCTGGAGGGCGACCCGGTCACCGTCTCCTCGGTTGGAATTCGCTAACCATAGCGGCTGAAACCGGAAAATCAGCGGCTCCAGATCAGCGCCAGGGCCGCCACGGCCG